>JAYVJH010000321.1:0-1836 GCA_043769455.1 Runella sp.
ATCTGAGGCCGAGTGGGAGTATGCGGCTAAGGCTATGATAGGAACGCAATATGTAGATGAAAACCAAATCAATCAGCGGATTTATCCATGGGACGGCTCTTCGCTGCGTGCGCCTCGTGGCCGTAAACAGGGCAATATGCTTGCCAACTTTAAGCGTGGCCGTGGCGACTATGCGGGTATTGCAGGTAAGTCGAACGACAACGCAATTATGACAGGAGAAATATACGAATACCCAGCCAATGATTTTGGTCTCTACAACATGGCCGGAAACGTAAACGAATGGGTGTATGACGTATATCGGCCATTGTCGTATATGGACATGAAAGACCTCAACCCAATGCGCCGTGATGGCTACGGTGATGAAGAAAAACGCTACGATACTAAAAATAGCAACTCTGTGATAAACAACAACTTACGAGTTTATAAAGGTGGCTCGTGGGCCGATGTAGCCTACTGGCTCGCACCTGGCACTCGTCGCTATTTAGACCAAGACTCAGCCACGGCTATGATTGGTTTTAGATGTGCTATGGTTGCAACAGGTAAACAAGGTAAAGGCAGAGGCAAGTAAAATACATAACGTAGTATCTCTAAGTAAATATACGACAACAAAAGAGCCGCAAGTTTTGCGGCTCTTTTGTTATTTGTTGGTTAAATAAAACGCCAACGTTTATAAAGTTCAAAATCCGTATAAACGTTGGTATCGAAAAAAAATGTAATTTTGGGCGATAAATAGTTGCTTAAAGACAAACAACGTTTTGATTTACTTTAAATGTCTGATTATTAGCCAACTGCACTGTTTTTCGTTATTCATTTTTCGTTTTTTACTATTCACTACCCATGAAAACTGCAATCATCAAATACAACGCTGGCAACATTCAGTCGGTTATGTATGCACTCGACCGTATTGGTGCAGATTATGTCTGGACAGACGACCCCGACACTATCAAGACTGCCGACAAAGTGATATTTCCAGGCGTAGGTGAGGCCAGTACAGCCATGAAATACCTGCGTGAGCGCAAACTTGACCTACTCATCAAAGACCTCAAACAGCCTGTATTGGGTACTTGTGTAGGTATGCAGCTATTGTGCCGCCACTCCCAAGAAAACGATACCGAAGCCATTGGTGTTTTTGATGTAGCCGTGCAACGATTTGCCCAAACCCCCAACCTAAAAGTTCCTCACACAGGCTGGAATACGATTTTTGACTATAAAAGCCCACTCACCAAAGGCATCGACAACAACGCTTTTGTGTATTTTGTACATAGCTACGCCGCCCCCGTTTGCCCCTATACCGTAGCTACTTGCGACTACGTTGCGCCATTTAGTGCTATGCTACACCACAACAATTTTTACGCCGCCCAGTTCCATACCGAAATAAGCGGCGACGTAGGGCAACAAATTTTAGTGAATTTTTTGGGGTTGTGATTTAGCACTTATGTTTACAATATTCCATAAACTCACATTCGTATGGTTTGTTGCAGTGTTCTCCCATTTTAATAGTAGGCTCATTTCTACTCAGTATCTGTTTGTATTCTTCAACCTTATTTTTAACAACTTCTATTTGTTTTTCTAAATCAATGGCAAGGTCTATTATTTTCCAATTCTGTTCAGAATCTTCAGTTCTCAGAACCAAATTAAATGATTTTAACTTAGTTCCAAATCGTTTTTTACAAACGAAATACTGAAGCGATAAGTCATTAAATATGGTCTCATTTATTTTAGTATTGAGTTTTACTTCATATATATCAACAAGTCCCTCGTCATTTTTAATTAACACATCGCACATTACAAGCACTTTGTCTTCAATAATTGTTGCTTCATAAAGCGTTGTCTTAT
>JAYVJH010000322.1:0-3070 GCA_043769455.1 Runella sp.
TGGAAGATAAACCGTTTATTACAAGAAGTGATGTACGAAGAAGAAACGGGCATAGAAATGTGGCGACACTTTGCCAACCGAAACGATGACGACAACAAAGCAGCCATTGAAGTTTATAACAAATGGCTCGAACAGTTTGGCCGAGGCAAAAACCGCAGCGACCACCGCCACCATGCCGTAGATGCACTCGTGATTGGTCTTTGTAGCCCTGCTATTATTCAACAAATTAGTACATTTAATGGTATTCGTGAAGAAATGGGCGTGTATGAGCATGACGGAAAACTACACCACGACAACCAACTACACCGCCTGCCACGGTTGCCCATCGAGCAGTCTATCATTAGAGAGGCTCTTAAAAAAATATTGGTATCGTCGGGTGTGCCGCAGCGGTTGGTGGTGGCTCAGAAAAACAAAATCGAAGGCTCAAACAAACCCAAACAGCGGACGTTTAGCGTGAGAGCGGGGCTATTCAAAGAAAATTTATTTGGCAAGCTACAAAATCCAAAAAATCAAGGCTACGACAAACCCGATGTATATGTGCGCCGCAAGCCGCTCAGTGCCGAACTCATACCCAATGCTGATGCCTTAGTTAAAATTGTGAATAGCGACATTAGAAAAATTCTACAAAAACGATTAGAAAAATACAAGGGTAATGCCAAAAATGCGTTTTCGGAAGATAATCTCATTGCCGACCCTGTCTATATGTACAGCCTAACCGACTATCCAAACGACCCACCCGCAGCCCCAACAAGCAAAGCAGGCCAGCCGTTGCCGATTATCAAAACTGTACGGGTGGTGGATATTTCTCGTAGCTTCGTCAAAATACCTGCGAAAGACCAAAACGGCCAAATTGTAAATGAAAACCGCTATGCTGAAACTGATGGCAACTATATCATGGCATTGTACGAAAAAATAGTAAAAAACAAAAAAGGCGAAGCTAAGTCTATTAGAGATTTTAAATTGATTTCTGAATACGAGGCCGTACAAAAAACAAATGAAGCACGTGCGAACAACGAACCAACAAGACTATTCCCAGACGAAGTAGCAACCAGTAAAGGCGAAACCTTGCCACTGATGAAGACCTGCCCCAGCCTCAAAAAAGGCGACTTTGTAGTATTTTTTGAAGAAAATGCCAACGAAATACGATGGAATGACTCAGAAGATTTGTTCAAAAGACTGTATCAGCTAAACGCCATGACTTCTATGGAGTCTGGATATGGTGTTCTTAAATTTGTGAAACACAACGCCTCGAAGGCAAATGCTAAATATGAAAGTGGCAAATTTCAAACGAATAAAATATTAGCCCATATATTTTTGCTTCATACCCAAATCAATGCCGTAAAAGTATCGGTCAGTCAATTGGGCGAAGTAACGCCTTTGGTGGTGCTATAAACTGTTTTTTACCGTTAAATAAGTTTTTGTTACTATAAAGCCCCTTTGGCAGGGGTTTTGTAATCTTGTTTGTCTATCAAAATTAGCAACCATGATCAAACAAACACTTTACTTTGGCAGCCCGTATTATCTGTCCAAAAAACTCGAACAACTCATCATCAAAGTGCCTAATGCTCAGGGGCTTGATGCTCTTTCTGAATTTGGCAAAGCCCCCATCGAAGACTTGGGGTTGGTCGTCCTCGACCACCCCCAAATCACGGTGTCGCAAGGGTTGCTGTCGGCACTATTGGCCAACAACGTAGCCATCGTAACCTGCGACGACCGCCACCACCCTGCTGGCCTGCTGCTACCCCTCGAAGGCCACCACACCCAAGCCAAACAAATACGGGCGCAGATGGCGGCCTCTGAGCCACTCAAAAAACAACTTTGGCAGCAGGTGGTCGTGGCCAAAATCTTGAACCAAGCCGAAGTATTACACCAAATGGGCCGACAGCACGCCCCTATGCTGACGTTTGCCAAAAACGTAAAAAGTGGCGACCCAGACAACTACGAAGCTCGTGCTGCTGCCTATTATTGGGCCAATCTGTTTGACAAAAGTCTAAATTTTAGACGCAACCGAGACGGCGACCCGCCCAACAACCTCCTCAACTACGGCTACGCCATTGTACGGGCCTTGGTAGCTCGGGCTGTGGTGGGTGCTGGGCTGCTGCCTATTTTGGGCATTCATCACCACAACCAATACAACGCATTTGCTCTCGCCGACGACCTCATGGAACCATTCCGCCCAATGGTAGATAAAATTGTATGTGAAATCTTAAACACAAACAGCCCTTACGAAACCCTAACCAAAGACCTAAAAGCCAGACTGTTGTGCGTAGCAGAGGTCGATGTAAAAATCAAGAACGAGCGCAGCCCGCTGCTCAACGCCACGCATTTTGCGGCTACGTCGTTGGTACGCTGCTACGAAGGCACGCAACGCAAATTGGTACTGCCGAGCTTTGTTATCAAGCCCAACAAAACCAACGACCTACAGCTACCACTCTAATAATTAGAAACCGTATACTCAGTAACTCATTCACTCAGCTACTCAATACCATGAGCCGTTTTAGCCAATATAGAATCATGTGGATATTTGTATTTTTTGACCTACCAACCGAAACCCCCGAAGAACGCAAAACCCATGCAGGTTTTAGGAAGAGCCTTTTGAAAGACGGCTTTACGATGATGCAATACTCGGTGTATATGCGCCATTGTAGTTCTGACGAAAACGCCAAGGTACATGAAGAGCGTGTAAAGAAATGGCTACCCGAAAAAGGCCACGTAGCGATGATGAAAGTAACCGACCGACAGTTTGGTATGATGCAGCTTTTTTATGGCTCTCAAAAAGCCAAACCACCCAAAGCAACTGCACAACTCACGCTATTTTGAGCGATTTTGATTTATTAGAATTACAAAAACCCCTTAGCTTCCGTCGAAGCTAAGGGGTTTTTTTGGATTTCGTCAATCCTAATTTTACATTTAACTACTTGACAATCAATATTATAAATGCCACTCTGTTGTGTCAAATATAATAAATATCAATTTTGAAAGCAAACCACAACTTTGCGCTGCTTGCGTTGGGCAAACTCGATGTTGTGTCAAATATAATAAATATCAATTTTGAAAGCAAACCACAACC
>JAYVJH010000323.1:0-6074 GCA_043769455.1 Runella sp.
CAAACATTTTACGCCCTCCCCAACGCCTCTATTTGGGTTTGCTGGGCGGCTATGGTGGCGGCTTACTCTTTTAATAATTCATGAAAATCTTCTGCTGTTATGACAGAAATTTTTGGAAAATCTATTTTTGAGAGTATTCTAAAATGGCGGTCGTTGGTTACTATGTAATGGGCGTTACTGGCAAAGGCACAATCTACAAATTTATTGTCATCGTAGTCTGATTTTATCAGTTCGAGGTGGAAATAAGGCTCTATTTTTTGTGTATTGGGCAAAACAAGAAGAAAGGAAATAAAAGACTCGGCGATTTTTTCTCCATAAAAAATACTAATTTTTTCATGGTATTCGAGTAGTATTTCTGTCGAAAAGCATAATTCGTAAACACCCTCATAGAGCGAATCAATAATGTTTTTGATAGCCGATTTGGTAGAGATTGCTCTCAGTATCACGTTGGTATCAAGCACAATACGCATCAGTCTAAATGCTTAAAAAAGTCATCTGAATATTCTTTTTGCTCCCAAACAACGTCGGCTGCTTGACGTGTCTTGTCTAAAAAAAACTTGGCTAAAACTTTTTTCATTTCCAGCAATGTATCGTTCGATACATTGTTGGTGTAGAGTTGTAGTAGTTCTATCTGAACATTTGATAAAGGCGGATTTAAAACGGTGGTCATCGCAATTTTAGTTTTGCCAAAAGTACAAATAAAGTACCAAACAGCAAAATATTTACGCCTTCCCCAACGCCTCTATTTGGGCTTGCTGGGCGGTTATGGTGGCTTTTTGAATAGCTATTATTTCGTCTTTGGCCATGATAGTTTCTCGTTGGCTGGCTATGATTTCGTTTTTGCTACCCTCAAAGTCTTGATATAATTTTTGGGCATCTACCACTACCTCAAAAGCGTTAATAGAACCATCTTTGTTATTTTGATTGTGTGCTATTTTGACGACTGTACCCTCTGGAATGAAATCTGTGGGCGATTTACCAAAAAGTTCGACTAATCTGGGGATATGCTCAACCGTGAGTCGAGCTTTGCCACTCTCCCAATGATTATAAGTAGCCTGTGATATACCAAGACGGTCTGCGACTTCTTGCTGCGACATTTTTAGCTCTGTGCGGTACTTGATTAATTTTTCTGAAACAGTCATATTTGAGGGGTTTTGTCTGTTAATCTATCTAAAATGTAAATTTATTAGAAAATTCATAAAAATAATTACTTTTTTAATAAAAATTATTAGTAATTTAATTGCTCAAACCTAATTTTTTGTATCTCTTTGTAATGTCAAACGACTTAGCCCAAAAATAGCTGCCATGCCTTTTAATTTTAGCCATATTACCCAAAAATTCTATTCCAAGCAAGATAACTTGGCTTGGGTTGGTAGGCAGTATGTACAATCCTTGAAAGTAGCACTTACCAAAACAACCCTACAAAATACTTTAGAAGAACACCCCGACTACCCAAGTCTGTTGAGCCTGAGTGATGTATTTGATGGCTTCAAAATAGAAAATGCTGCCATTCAGATAGATGCCGAGCAATTAGAAACATTACCAACACCTTATATTGCCCACCTCAAAAACGATGGTGGAGAGTTTGTATTAGTACAAAAAACTACTGAATCTGAATTTATCTATGCCAATAAAAACGGCAAATACAGCACCTCACGCAAAGATTTTCTAAATGAATGGGACGGTGTGGCCTTTATTGCCGAACCCAACGAACAGTCGGGTGAGGCTGATTACAAAACCAAACGCCGAAGCGAATTGCTCGAAGCCTTGCGCTGGCCGTTGGTAGGTTTAGCTTCTGTGCTATTTATAGCATGGGCAATGTGGCAATCCCCTACTTTGGCTGTTTCGGTTTGGGTGTTGCTCAAAGCCATTGGCGTTGTGTTGTCGGTTATGCTATTGTCGGTTCAACTCGGTCAAGCCAATAACCTAACGGCTTCGCTCTGCAAACTTAACAACAAAACCGACTGCAATAACATTCTCAACAGCCCAGCCGCCAAAGTTACGTCTTGGCTCAGTTGGTCGGAGGTAGGGTTGTTTTATTTTGTGGGTGGGTTGTTGGTATTAGTCAATAGTAAAGCAACTTATAACTCAACACTCATAACTCTAAACTTACTCGCTCTGCCTTACACTTTCTGGTCTGTTTACTACCAATGGCGAGTAGCCAAACAGTGGTGTCCGCTGTGTCTAAGCGTTTTAGCTATTTTGTGGTTAGAGGCGCTAATAGGATTGAGGATATTTGACAAAACCAATATAAACGTCACTCAGGAACAATTTTACATTTTCAATTATTCATTTTTAATTACGCCTTTGCTTTGGCTCATCATTAAACCCATACTCCTAAAAGCCAAGCAGACAGACCAACTCAAACATGACTTACGGAAGTTTAGAAACGACCCAGCCATTTTTGAAACATTTCTACAACAGCAGCAACCAATGCTACCCCTGCCGCTTGGCTTAGAGCCAATTACGTTAGGAAGCCCAGATGCCGAACATACGATAGTGATGGTTACAAACCCCTATTGTGGGCCTTGTGGCCACGCACATAGGCAATTGGAACAAACACTCGAAAACAATACCAACCTCAAAGCCCAAATCGTTTTTACCGCCACCAACCACCCCAACGACAAACGAGGGCCGGTAGCAAGGCATTTATTAGCCTTTAATAATATTGACCAAAAAGAAGCTCTAACAACTTGGTACGCCCAACCCGTAAAAAACTATGACACTTGGGCTATACAACACCCAGTAGAAATCAACGACCAAGTTCATAAGCAGTTGGCAGCGCATAAACGCTGGTGCGAACAAGCTAATATAGAAGCCACACCTACGTTTTTTGTTAATGGTTTTGCTTTACCGCAAACCTACCAAATTGCCGATGTAGGGCGGTTGTTGAAATATAGTACCCTAAATGTGGATTTGGCCGAATCAAAATAAATAACCCATTTTTTAACTAAAACGGTGCAGCGTTCTGCACAACAAATCAAAATGAAAACAGTGTTAATGAACTTTGGGGATAACATTCTGTCCCGACAACAAATGAAGAATGTCTTGGGTGGCACACGCCATATTTGCACAGAGTACTTTACCACAGGTGGAACTACGTATACAAACACGACAACCACATACGCAAACGATTGCCAAACAGCCGAAAGTCAAAACACAATGTGTAATGTGAACGGTACTACGTGTACAACTAGTTGCAATAGAGCCGACGAAGCATAATCTGGTAAGTAATAAGTTTTAACCGAGGCGATAGATTTATCCCCCTCTGGTTAAAACTTATTAACACTCCTCTAAAAACTTAAAATAGATGTATTGATATGAAAACAGTAGCATTTTTATTTACATTATTTAGTATTACAATATCAGGGGTTTCCCAGATGGTAAACGTTAATTCAGAGAACGAGTGGGTTAAAAGTAAAAAACAATCATTATTGAACAAGAAACCTATTTTTATTGATTTCTATACCAGTTGGTGTACTCCTTGCAAAAAAATGGATAACACTGTTTTTAAACAAAATTCGGTACTTAATTTTTTGAACAACAACTTTACCAGTCTAAAAATTGATGCAGAAAGTCCGTTTGGCAAAAAGCTAAAACAACGATATAAAATAAGTGCATATCCCACTTTTCTGTATTTAGATAACGAATTTGAACAAGCAGCTATTCTAATTGGCTCACAAGAACAAAGTATGTTTATAGAACAGTCAAAAATCTTCTTAAATAAATGCAAAGAAATAAAACCATTAGCTTACTACGAATCCAGATATAAAAAAGGTATTAGAGATACACTTTTCATTAAGAGTTATCTAAAAAAACTCTTAAGTGCTGGTATGGATAGTACTGCTAAACCGATTTTAGAAAAATATATAAATGGTAAATCCAAAATAGAATTACTACAAACTGATAATATTGAGTTGATAGCAACATATGTTCACGATTGTAAAAACCCCTATTTTGAACTAGTAAGAAATACACGCTCACAACATAATCTAAAAATAGAGTTATTTCAATTACTTGAACAGAGTTATAAAAAATCTCTCAAAAACTGTTTAGATGAAGCCATAAAAAATAAGAATGAACAGACACTACATACTATTATTGATATACAACTAAATGACCCATCTGATTTGACACCCGAAAAAACGACAATGGAAACAAGGTTAAAGTTTTATAAAAGAACCAAACAAGATTCATTATATTATTTTTGGGTAAGTGCATATATGAATAAATGGGTAAAAATGGATACAGTTCATTTTCAAGAAAATGCCAATATTGCTTTTAATAAAATGTATAAAAATACAAATGAGATAAATAGAGCAAAATTTATACAAAAATGGGTTGCTGGCGAGAAAAATAGTTTTTCTGGAGATCTAAATTATTTTTCTCGAATGGTTCTTGATGAGATAAAAGACAAATCTATATTGATTAACGCTCTCGAATGGAGTAAACACGCATGCGAACTAAACCCAGTACCCGATTACTTTGATACTCTAGCTCACATTCTTTTTAAGTTAGGTAAAAAGCAAGAGGCGATTGAACAGCAAAAAAAGCGTTGCAACTGGCAATTCAGACAAATGAAGATAAAAAGCCATTTGAAGATGAGTTAGAAAAAATGCTAAATTAGAATAATGCCCAAACCATTCCCCCACTACAAGCAACTCGACTCAATGGCCCGAATCGTCGGCCCGGTGCGTCCCAACGTGCCTACTCATGGTGGTAAAAAGATAGTTCTATGAAAAAATTCCCCCACTACAAGCAACTCGATTCAATGGACTGTGGCCCAACGTGCTTGCGTATGGTGGCCAAGTATTACGGGAGCGAGTATAGCACAGCACAGCTACGGGAACTGTGCGAGATAGGTAAAGATGGCGTAAACCTGCTGGGCATAGCGCAGGCCGCCGAGCGTATCGGTTTCAGAACGTTACGCCCTCCCCAACGCCTCTATTTGCGCTTGCTGGGCAGCGATGGTGGCGGCTTGGGTGGTGATGGTAGTAGCTTGAGCGGCGATGGTTTTGTCTTTTTCGGTGAGGAGTTGTTGCATCAATTCGTTATTTGAAATGTAAACGCCTATGTTTTGGTTATACTGTGCGGCATCATGATTGGTGGTACTTATGGTGCAGCCGCTCAACTGTTGCATGATTTCTTCTTCTGTTTTTTTTGTAGCTTTCGCTATCTTAGGAATTTCGTCAAACTTAACGCTCCGATGACCACCTTCTAAATGGCTATATGCCGATTGGCTCATACCCATCAAGTCGGCCATTTGTTCTTGTGAGTAGCCCGATTCTTTTCTGATTTGTCTCATTTTGTTGGTTGTTTCCATACTGAAATGTATTTTAATTTCGTTTGTCAAGCAATAATAACGGAAATATCGTATTTTTTCATAAAATTATCGAAAAAACGAATAATACTTTAGCCCAATACACTACGAACTTTGACCCAACCGAAAACCACTCGAGCAATTCAGCAAAAGCCCTAACCCTTCGGGTAAAAGAAAATATGAAACAATTAGAAAATTTTTTAAAAAGTGATGGAGAGATTTTACGAAACCATCAGATGAAAGCTATCGTCGGTGGTGGTAGTACCAACTCAGACAGTTCACATGCAACAATGGAAAAAAATTGTTCAGATACTTCAGTTAATACGACACGTGATATAGGTGATGATGTTTGTAAAAGCGAAACGTGCGTGATGCATTGCTAAAAAATTATATTACAATTTTCATCAAACTTAAATATTCCCCCTTATGAAGACACTAGAAAATTTCAACTCCGTCCAGTTATCAATAAGTAAGCTAAAAAGTATTACAGGAGGTAGCGCAACTATGGAGCATTGTAACCGTGAGACAGGTAATCCGTTAACAGATAGATGTGTAGATACTGTTTCTACTACGTCGTCAGATGATGGTAAAGTCTTGGCTAGTGGCACTGCTGTTTGTTGCCACTAATATTTTATTCAACTACTAAACATTTTTCAAATCTTAGATTCAAGTAATAAATGCAACTAACGAGGTTATCACAGAACATTTAATTGAAAGACAAAGAAGAAGCGAACTTCCTCCTTGTCTTTACTAA
>JAYVJH010000324.1:0-2158 GCA_043769455.1 Runella sp.
GGCCACGGCCCTCGCCGTAGTATTTTGTTTATGACTGTAACGGGCGAAGAAAAAGGACTTTGGGGGTCGGAATATTACACCAGCAACCCCGTCATTCCGCTTGCCCAGACGGTCTGCGATTTGAATATCGACATGATTGGCCGTGTGGACGAAGCCCACAAAACAGACCCCAAATATGTGTATTTGATTGGTGCCGACAAGCTTTCGTCTGACCTGCACCGCATTAGCGAAGAAGCCAATAGCAAATATGTAAACCTGAAACTTGATTATACTTTCAATGACCCATCTGACCCAAATCGGTTTTATTATCGGTCAGACCATTATAATTTTGCCAGAAATAAAGTACCAGTCATTTTTTATTTTACGGGCGTTCATGAAGACTACCACCGCCCAGGCGACGACGTAGAAAAAATATTGTTCGACAAACAGTCAAAAATCGTACAGTTGGTTTTTTATACAGCTTGGGAGCTGGCCAACCGAGACGAGCGCATAAAAGTTGATAGCAACAAACCATGAAGTGAAACTCAAAAACTTAGATATTACCAAAATACTGGTACTTTGCTTGCTTTCCGTTATGGGTTGGGGGCAGAGTTCCGACAAGTTTGGGTATTTTTTGACAGGCCGAAGTACGTTTGCCAGAGTACCATTTGAGTTACAATCCAATCTTATCATCGTGCCTGTTACCATCAATGGCTCGGATACGCTACGGTTTATATTGGACACAGGCGTAAGCACAACTATCATCACCGACCCTGCGGCCGTTGTCAAACAAAAACTAAAATACAGCCGTCAGGTCAAGCTCGTAGGTGCAGGCGACGGTCAGGCACTTGTGGCTTCTGTTTCGGGGGGCAATACCCTCAAAATGGGTAGAATGATGGCTACTTTTCAAAATCTGGTTGTTCTCGAAGAAGATATTTTAAAACTGTCGGAAGTTGTTGGCACGCCTATTCATGGTATTTTTGGTTATGAGATTTTCAACAATTTTGTGGTAACAATAGACTTTCTGAACAAAGAACTACTGCTTTATTCGCCCAAAAGCTATAAATATCGTAGCTACAAAGGCGACAAATACCCGATTGTGGTAGAAGATACTAAACCCTATACAAGCATCATGGCGTTGGTCGAAAACGACCGAACGCTACCTCTCAAAGTAATGATTGACACAGGTGCTGGCCATGCCTTGCTATTGGATAAGTACGATAATCGGCAGATAAAATTACCAGAAAAAACAATAAGAACCCAACTGGGGCGAGGGCTAAATGGTATAATTAGTGGGGATATGGGGCGAATTAAAAAAATAAAATTTGGAAAACATACCCTCAATAACCTCATTGCTTCCTATCCCGACAGTCTGTCGTTTGGTATGAAACTGTCGGCCAACACTGAGCGACAGGGTAACATTGGGTGCGAACTACTGCGCCGATTTATAGTAACGTTCAATTATAACGAACAATACATGGTTTTGAAACCCATCAGAGGACTGATGAAAGAAGCCTTTGAACACGACATGAGCGGGGTAGAAATAAGAACAAAAGGCGAAAAAAACAGCACTCGCAAGTACATCATAGACAATGTCGTGGTTGGCTCGCCTGCTTGGGAGGCTGGCGTAGAAGAAAACGACGAACTGATTTTTGTGAACGACCGCCTAACGAGCGAAATGACCACCAGCGAAATGACCCGACTACTTCAAAAAGGGGACGGCAAAGAGGTTTCTTTTTTTGTGAGACGAAACGGCCAGATTCAGTACATTAAGTTTAAATTGAAACGAATGATATAGGGTTGATGGTCGTAAGTAATAGCTATACTTTTAGCATAACAGATTTTATCAACAGGTTCCTCGCCACAACCGCAGTGAGAAACCTGTTTTGATTGACATAAAACCAATCTACTACCTCAGCACCAGCACTTTTTTGCTGTACCGCTTTTGAGGCTCTCCCGCTTGGGTGGTTTGCAGACCAAAAATATACGAGCCGCTGGGCAGACTTCCCAAATCTAATTTTTCGTCCAACTGCCCTTGACGATTTTTATAAATTTTGGTCTGTAAAGTTCTTCCAGCCAAATCGCTCAACGATACCGATATGTCGGTGGCCACAGTACCCAAGCCCAACCTAAACCGCAATTCACCATCGGTAGGGTTAGGCGATAGAATCAAATCATT
>JAYVJH010000325.1:0-6047 GCA_043769455.1 Runella sp.
CGTTCAACGAACCTTGGTTTATGACCGAAATCATGAACTTTACTGTATCGCCTGGGTTTACGGTAGTGGCTTGACCAGCGGCCAATTTTTTGGTCAAAGCCAAGTCAAAGGTTTGCAGAATCGGTACCACCTCAAAATCGTGGTCATCTTCATCGCCGCCGTTTTTGCCGTCACCAGTTGTAATATCATCGGCTGCGGTTGCCGTTGTTTCTCCGTTTTGGTTTCCATCGGTAGCGTCTGGTGTTGAGTCAATGTCATCTACTGGGCTGCCCGTCCAATCTTTTGCGCCCGAAATCTCCGCTGCGTTTCTGATGCTCGTTCCCTGAAAATTAGGGCTAACTCCGAAAGTAATATTTACGGTTGTGTCTTTGCCTGCTGCCAATAGCGCAATTGGAGTAGCGAGTGTAGCTTTTCCGCCCACCAGCGTCCAGAGTGGATCTTGTAATATTAACCCTGCTGGCACGTAGTCTGTTACTTGTACTGCCGTAGCATTTAGCGTTCCCTGATTAAAAACACTAATTGCAAACGTTAGCAAATCTCCATTTTTAAGCGGTGCTGCTGGTGGAACGAGTTTTTTGCGCAACGCCAAATCGAAAGTACAAACCGTTTTGGTTACAATCGCCGTAGCGGTTGAGGTACAGCCTGTTAGCGTGGCTGTTGCCGTGTAAGTACCAATCGCACCCACGGTGGCTTGGTTTGTGTTACCGCCCGAAATCACGTTTGGCCCTGCCCAGTCATAACTTACGCCCGCATCAGTCGAAGCGGCATTGATAACTACGTTGGCGGTATTACAAACAATAACCCCACCCGTAGCCGATACATTTGGCCGTGGATTGATGATTAATTTTACTTCCGTTTTGGCTACTGACTTACACTCCGTTATGGTATTAATGGTTTCGGCAAAATAGCTTCCCGCCGCCGTTGGTGTGTAGGCAAGTGTATCAGGTGCCAAAAGCATACCCGTTGCGCTGTACCAGTTCACGCTTTCGTTTGGCCCTACCGTTGCAGTCAAGGTAGGAATCACATCGTTTACACAAATCGTTTTGTTGCCACCACTCACGGGCGGCTGCACGTTGGGGGCGGCCACGGCCAATCTTCGGGGGCAGTTGTCTGCCGAAAGTGCCGTCAGTGTCACGCTCACGCCCACGGGAACGGTCACAGTTTTGAGGGTTGCATTTACCGTTCCTGCTGTTGAGGTCACCGTGCCGTTGCTGGCGTAGGTAATCACGTAGTTTCTGAGGTTCGACAAACAGGTTATTCCAACCAATGTAAGTGTAGGTGTTACTGGTTGAACTATCAGCGTGGCTGGCGTAGGTGCCGACTCGCAGGTTACTGAATTTTTTACTTTTATTTGGTACGTTGTTCCACCCAAAAGTGGGTCGCTTGTGTTGGCAGTTTGGTAGGTTGCGCCATTGTCAAAGCTATACGTTACATCGGTTGGTGCTGTTACTGTTACGGTTCCCGTGGCCACGTCGCAGGTGGGTTGCACCACCGTGATGGTGGGTGCGGGGGGCGTTATAGGTTGAACATTTATGGTCATAGGTGTGGCCAAAGAGGCGCAGCCTTCTATATTTTTAACAACCACTTGGTATGTTCCTGCTGCCAATGGCGCACTCATGCTTGATGTCTGGTAGTTTGTTCCTCCATCAAAACTATATGTAACGTTGCTTGGTGCTGATACTGTTATTGTACCCGTGGCCACCAAGCAGGTAGTTTGTACTACCGAAGCTGTAGGTGTTGCAGGAGTAGGTGGTTGGGGTGTAATTATTACTGTGGTTGGTGCTGACTCGCAACCATCGGCACTTCTGGTTTTCATTTGATAAGTTCCCGCTGCCAAAGCCCCGCTTATGTTTGAACTTTGGTAACTGACTCCATTGTCGAAACTATACACCACGCCACTTTGGGGGGTAATGGTAATTGTACCCGTGGCCACTGCACAATTTGGTTGCACAACTGTAACTACTGGCGTGGCGGGTAATGCCGGTCGAGGATTTATTATTATTGAAAAAGGTGCAGATTCGCAACCTACTGTATTTTTTACTCGAACATTATACGTTCCAGAAGCCAAACCAGGGCTTACATTTGAGGCTTGGTACGTTGCACCATTATCGAAACTGTATGTTACACCACTTACTGGCGATGTTACCGTGATTACACCAGTTGGCGCAGTACAAGTTGGGTGTACTACCGTGGCTGATGGTGTGGCTGGTGTGCTGGGTTGTGCATTGATTTGAGCGGTCGTAGGTGCCGATATGCAACCGTTATTTGCCCTAACTCTCACTTGGTACGAACCCGTTGGCAGTGCCGCACTTTGGTTGGCAGTTTGGTACGTTCCGCCATCGTTGAAACTATATGTAACACCAGTCGGCGATGTAACCGTAATTGTTCCCGTGGCCACAGCGCAATTAGGCTGTACTATGGCAGTAGCGGGTGTAGCTGGTGTTGGTTTAAACAAAACCGTTACTTTTTTAATTGTATTGCACGACGGGCCAGTAGTTACAAGTCTAATGTAATAGTCGCCTGCTACTTGAATGGCATTGGCAGGGCCGGTAACCGCATCTAATGCTTGAGTGGCATTTGCGTCTTTCCAATAGGTAAGCGTTCCTAGGCTGCTACCAGCCGTAACGGCGGCGGCAGTTAAGTCCACGGCCACGGCACTACATGATGTATCGGGCTGGGTTATCACCAGATTTCCCTTTGGTAGTAACGTAAATGGTACTGCTGACGTAGCCTCGCAATTTCCTACTACGGTTCTTATGTTAATATCTCCAGCAACGGCTGGGGTTTGCAACACACCCTTAGGGCCAGTATAAAGCACTATACCATTACGAGAAAAAGTATAAGTAGCGCCTAATATAAATGTTTTAGGGCGAATACGCACCAATGTCCCCTCGCAAGCAGGATTAGGATTGACTAATACCTCGGGAATGGGCAGCGGACCTACTTTTCCTAAATAAGTGAATGAATTTTTACAACCATCAAAGCCACGAATATTATAGTTTCCAGCGGTGAGGCCACAAAATGTTGAGTCGGCCTGAGGAGGTGTACTGGTTATATTTCCAGTGCTACCAAAAGGAATAATCTCAAATTGGTATGGCTGCACTATTGTACCCTCAATACCCACAACTTTCAAGCATACTTGCGTTTCTGGCGCACATATCACCCCGAAAGCAGTTTCAAAAGTAGGTTTTTCGTACTTGGGCATTGTTACGGATACAGTCGCAACACGGCAACCATCAAAAAACTCAAACGTATAATTTCCCTCGCTCAACAGGTTTGAAAAAATCCCTACGTTGTTTTGTTCGCCCACTCTGTCTGGACCGCCAATTATTTTATATTGCTTAAAACCAAGTGCCAGCGGATTTTGTCCACTCGAAATAAGTGTGGCTTGGCCTGCACTCAAACAAGCACTTTGGGCATCGACCCGAACAGTGGGCAGTATATATTCGCCAATGATAGCTGTTTGGACTGGTGAGGTTGTACCGCAACCGTCTGTGATACGGTAGGTATAGGTTCCGGCAGCCAACGGCCAAGTTACTTCGTTGCCGTTGTTGGCAGGGGTTTGTGGAAAACCCGAAATCATTTGATTATTACTATCAAAAATTTCAAAAGTATATGGTGGCGTAGGGTTGTAGGGAGGGCCGTTAGTAACCACGAGCCTGAGTCTGTCCAATAAACTACCGTCCAATGGGCAAAGTTTTTCTCTGAACGAACCCAGACTCCCTGCTACCGCACTCGCTAAGTTTATATCTTGGGTTGTTATATTACCGCAAGCATCTCTCACTGTAATGGTATAAGAACAAGGACGTTGTAAGTTTGATACTGTTTGGGTATATGAACTGCCACTGAGCTGCAAATTGAGAGCTGTGTTTACGCCGCAACCCGTACTTACAATCGAACCTGTGTAAGGTGCAATGCCGTCTCGAACCGATATATTTAAAACTCCGCCGTTTGCACCACAACCACCTGCATTTGCACCACCAACTGATAGTACTTGAACGGGTTTGTCGGGTGTGGTGAAATTTCTAACAACCCTATTTCCGCAGTTATCGCTTACGGTGTAGGTATAGGCAGTATTGGTTTGCAAATTATATACACCTGCTGACGGACTGACGGCTGAGGGCGACATCGTTGCCGTGAACGGTGCAGATCCGCCCGAAGTCGTAAAAGTTGATCTCACTGTGCCGTCGCAAGCCGTAAACTGATACGTTGGACCACCCACAACGAGCGGAGGCGATAGTTGGGGAATCCTAACTGATCGTGTTTCAAAATTTGAACAAGCATCCCAAACTTGTACTTCATACTCCGCTCCAGGGGTTAAATTAGTAAATGTCCCAGTACTCTGGAATACAGTTGGAGTACCCGGAAACAGCAAGCCATACATATAGCTTGGTTTGCCCCCAGACACCCCACTAATGACAATTCGCCCTGTACCTGGCGTACCGTTATTACAAGGACTCACCGATGGGGTTGTATTATAGTTTAATCTAATGTAAGTTCCTCTCACAGTAGCATTGAGCGTAGTTTCTGTACCATTGAAATCTTGAACCAAAATTTGATAATTACCTGGCGATAGTCCATCAAATTTGATGTTGCCATTTGCGTCTACCCCGGTGTAAGCACTGCTGGCGCCGCCAACAACGATGGCTTGATAAGGTGCCACCCCGCCCGAAAAATTAGATAGCAATAGCTCGCCATTCGATGGGCAATCGGCAGTTTTTGGGGTGATGGTAGCCGTTATTTGGGCATAAGTAACCATCGCTGATAGCACAATGAACATTGTAACTATCCATTTTCTGAATAATTGTTTCGTAAACATTTTGAGGATATTATTAAATTACAATAAATAAACGGACCATAAAACGATGGTAATAACTGACTGCCCGTGTGAGAATTTAATAACTTATTGAAGGGATTGGATACTTGTATCTTTGTGGTTTGCAAGAAAAATTCATTAAAGCCACACAAAGAGTTTTGAATTTAGACAAAATTCTAACAGTAATTGTATATCAATAACAATGCCAAAAAAAGCATCTCGGGTATAAATATTGTCATTTGGCAATATTTATACCCGAGATGCTTTTTTATTCGTACTATTTTATTCTGAATACTACACGACTAAGTGGTAAAAACGGCTTACCAAAAAACGTGCCACTATTTATTTTCTCACTTTTTGAATCGTGAAAGGAATACATTGCTGCGGCGGACAGTCGCAATTTGGTGGCTGCACGGTAGTTTGTGCCTTACAACTTGTCGCTAATGTAGCCGTGATAACAACTGGCTGGCCAATCGGCACGTTTGTAATCGTAAACGTTCCGTCGTTGTTGTTGGTTACTGTACCAATACCCCCTGTCGTAATCGTACCGTTTGAGGTAAGTTTCACCGAATAGGTCGAGCGGTTTCCTGCACAAGTTGGTAGTTGAACATTCAACACAGGGCTTGGACTCACAGTGATTTTAATCGGAGTACGACCCGTTGTTATACAATCACCCGTTTTACTTTTCGACTCTACATAGAAAGTAAGGTTAGCCGAGGCCACACCTAACGGTTGAAAAGTAATGGTGTCACCCGCTACTTTCGTGCCGCCCGTCTGTGCAGTAAACCAGTCAGCAGTGAGGCCATTGGCTACCATTACAGTCAATTTCGGCAATGGTTCGCCCACGCAAACAACTGCGTTTGTACCTAAGGCTGGATCGGCGGGCTTGCAGTTGATACCAATAGGCAACACATCAATTCTATCAATGTCGGCATTGTCTAAGTCGTTGCTGGCGTTGGCCTTGTTGTTTTCGTTGGTTACATCGTCTTTGGTTGTGCCGTTGTTGCTTTGATTGTTGTCTATCACGCCGTCCACATCAACTGGTGGGGTATTGGCTGGGTTGCTATCGTCGTCGGCCTTGCTTATCTCTACTTCATTAGTCAAACTCTTGCCTGTAAAGTCATTGTTGATTCGCAACTTAATAGTCGCCGCCGCACTGCTCCCCGCCGCTATCGGTCCCGCTATCGTTTGGGTGGCCTTTGTACCCGATGCCGTCCAGGTCGCATCTACC
>JAYVJH010000326.1:0-7314 GCA_043769455.1 Runella sp.
CTTTATCATTTGCTGAAAAATGGATAGAAGATTTCTGGAATATCATTTTCTGGAAAAGTCCTATTCAGCTTTCTGAATAGTTATGTCGCACTCTATAATTATTCAAAAAATAAGTGGTAAAATGCAAATATATGTAAGTGCTTATATATATTTGCAAATGAATTTTTATCAAGAAGTTGGTCTTTTAGTATTTGGAACGAGGCTCAAAAGACTAAGTGATTATTTTTTGGGTGAAATAAATAAAGTGTATGCTGACCTCAATATTGATTTTGAGGCTTCTTGGTTTGGTGTTTTTTTTCTTTTAGATAAACACAAATCCTTATCTATGTACGAAATAGCCGAAACATTAGAGGTTTCACATTCGGCTATAAGTCAATTGACAAAGAACCTACAAGACAAGAATCTACTCCAAATTACACCCTCAACTGACGATAAGCGTAAAAAAATAATAGCATTGACCAACGAAGGAAGAGTTTTATTAGAAAAAATAAAACCAGTTTGGGTTGCCTTGGAACAAACCATGACAACACTTATGGCAGAAAACGATGTTTTGAAAAATCTTTTTAAAATAGAAGACGGGTTTAATGAATTGGCCTTGAACGAAAGAATAAAATCTATAATGAATGTTTAAATACGGGGAAGACTTTTTGGGGGTTAAAGAAGTGTTGGCCTTGGTATCGGGAGAGCTTAAAGGTGAAATTACTGAACATACCAAAGAAAAAATTAAGAAAAGTAGTAACTGGGTGGCCGAAATAGCAGCCAGTTCAGACGTAGTTTATGGTATAAATACTGGTTTTGGGCCATTGTGCGACACCAAAATTTCAGAATCTCAGACCTCAGAATTACAGCATAACCTACTCATTAGCCATAGTGTAGGGGTTGGTGAGCCAATAGCCACTCACTTAGCGAAGGCAATGATGGTCTGTAAGGTTCACTCACTTTGCCAGGCGTTTTCTGGTATTCGATTGGAAACTATCCAACGAATCGTGTTGATGATTGAAGAAGATATCATTCCATCGGTGCCTTGTAAAGGCTCTGTGGGTGCTTCTGGCGACTTGGCTCCTTTGTCGCATCTATTTTTGCCGCTTATAGGTTTGGGGGAGGTGTTATATAAAGGTGAAAAATATACGTCTTCAGAAATTTTACATAAATTGAACCATTCGCCTTTGACCCTCGGGCCTAAGGAAGGTTTGGCGTTAATAAACGGCACACAATTTATATTGGCACATTCAGTTTATGGGGTTTCAAGACTTTTTCACTGTTTAGAGCTTGCCGATATTGCAGGTGCGCTCTCACTCGAAGGTCTGATGGGTTCTGCAAAACCATTTGACAAAAGGCTACATGAAATTCGACCTTATGAGGGTACTCAATGGGTTGCTCAAAGACTACGAAGTTTATTAGAAGGTTCTGAAATACTATTAGCTCATCAGGATTGCGACAGGGTTCAAGATCCATATTCGTTGCGATGTATGCCACAGGTACACGGTGCGTCCAGAAATGCCTATATGCACCTCAAACAATTGACAGAAATCGAACTCAATTCGGTTACTGACAATCCTATTGTGCTTGGTTCTCATGACAGCATCAGTGGGGGTAATTTTCATGGCCAACCCTTGGCTTTACCATTAGATTATTGCACCCTTGCCGCCGCCGAACTTGGCAATATAGCCGACAGACGTTGTTATTTGATGCTTGAAGGTAGATACGGCCTCCCAAGATTATTGCTTGAAGACACAGGCTTAAACTCTGGTTTTATGATACCCCAATATACTACGGCGGCTTTGGTATCAGAAAACAAATCGCTTTGTTTTCCTGCTTCTGCCGACTCTATACCTACTTCTTTGGGACAGGAAGATCACGTTTCGATGGGGTCGATAAGTGGCCGAAAGTTACATAGTGTATTGGATAATCTCGAATATATTTTGGCCATAGAACTACTCTACGCTGCTCAGGCTCTTGAATTTAGGCGACCGCTGAAATCGTCTGATGCCCTTGAAAAAATATTTTTGGAGATAAGAAAACACGTTGATTTTGCTACCAAAGACCGTAGTTTTTCTTATGACATCAATACGCTTCATCGACTCGTACAAAGTTCAATTTTAACCAATATCATTTCCAATAATTTAAAAACAAATCTATCGTATGAACAGCACTGCCTTTGAAAAAAGGTTAAAAATGCAAAATAGCGTTTCTCAATTATAAGTAATTATTGATTTTTAGAAAAAGTATTGTTTAGATGTATAAAATGAAAATCCAAGAAGAAAATACCACTTTCAAAGCCTTAATTTTGCAGGGTATTCCCAAAAGTTTGCCCCCCAAAAAACCTTATCCACTTGGGGTAAATGCGGCACCTGTTAGAAAAAATATTTTGACAAAAGAAGAAAAACAGTTGGCCATAAGAAATGCCCTACGCTATTTTCCGTCTGATTGGCATTTGATTTTAGGACCTGAATTTGCAGAAGAATTAACACAATTTGGGCGAATATATATGCACCGTTTCAAGCCAGATTATAAAATTTATGCAAGGCCAATGGCCGATTATCCAGCCAAGAATATACAAGCTGCGAGCATCATGTTGATGATTCAAAACAATCTTGATCCTGCGGTGGCACAACACCCCGAAGAGTTGATTACTTATGGGGGCAATGGGGCTGTTTTTCAAAATTGGGTTCAATATTTATTGACGATGCAGTATTTGGCAACAATGGCCGACGATCAGACTTTGCATTTATATTCTGGCCACCCGATGGGTTTGTTTCCGTCCTCAAAAAATGCCCCAAGGGTAATTGTTACTAACGGTATGATGATTCCAAACTACTCTAAACCAGACGATTGGGAAAAATTTAATGCCCTCGGTGTAAGCCAATATGGTCAAATGACAGCAGGCTCATTTATGTATATTGGCCCGCAAGGCATTGTGCATGGTACTACCATAACGGTAATAAATGCTTTTAGAAAAATACTACCTAAAAACGAAAAGCCAAATGGAAAAATATTTTTAACCTCTGGCTTGGGTGGCATGAGTGGAGCGCAACCCAAGGCGGGCAACATAGCGGGCTGTATTACGATTTGTGCGGAGGTGAACCCCAAAGCAGCATCAAAAAGGCATGAACAGGGCTGGGTGGACGTGTTGATTGATAACATGGACGACCTCGTGAAAAGAGTAAAAGCCGCCCAGTCAAATCTTGAAGTGGTATCGATTGCCTACATTGGCAACGTAGTTGATATTTGGGAAGAGTTTGACAAACAAAATATTTTTATCCACATTGGTTCAGACCAGTCGTCCTTACATAATCCTTGGTCGGGTGGTTATTATCCTGTTGGTTTATCTTATGAAGCAGCTAATGACATGATTAGCAAAAAACCAAAAGATTTTGAAAATTTTGTCAAAAAATCGTTGATTCGGCAATCAAATGCAATAGGTAATCACACCAAAAAAGGGACTTACTTTTTCGATTATGGTAATGCTTTTTTATTGGAAGCATCTCGGGCAGGGGCTAACATTATGGCGGCCAATAATATCGATTTTCGGTATCCGTCTTATGTGCAAGATATTTTGGGACCTATGTGTTTTGACTTTGGTTTTGGGCCTTTTAGGTGGGTTTGTACGTCGGGTAAGCCTGATGATTTAGACAAAACAGATAAAATCGCTCTTAAAGTGATGCAAAATATGCTTTTGGACGCACCAGACGAAATAAAACAACAACTCGAAGATAATATAACTTGGATAATAGATGCCAATAAAAACAAAATGGTGGTAGGCTCACAAGCAAGAATATTGTATGCAGATGCCGAAGGGCGAGCCAAAATAGCCGAAGAATTTAACAAAGCCATTGCCGAAGGCACTATTGGACATATAGTACTGGGGCGCGACCACCACGATGTGTCTGGCACAGATTCGCCTTTTAGAGAAACCAGTAATATATACGATGGTAGTAAGTTTACGGCAGATATGGCCATACATAACGTAATTGGGGATAGTTTCAGAGGTGCTACATGGGTGTCTATTCATAACGGCGGTGGTGTTGGCTGGGGCGAGGTAATAAACGGCGGTTTTGGTATGTTGCTCGATGGCTCAAAACAAGCAAGTAGAAAACTGAAATCGATGCTATTTTTTGACGTAAACAATGGCATAGCCAGAAGAAGCTGGGCCAGAAACGAAAATGCTGTATTTGCGATAAAACGAGAAATGGCTCGGTCAAAAAAACTAAAAGTAACTGTTCCAAATCTGGTTGATGACCAAATAATTGAAGGTATTGATTTTGAATAAAAAATTGTCTGGTTTTAAACAATCTTGAATCTTTTATGGTAACAAAAAATATATGATGATGAAACTAATTGGCCCTTTTAAGCAAATAATAACTCTCAACAACTTGCCATTAAAAGGGGCTTTGAAAGATGAGCAACTCGAAATAATAGAAAATGGCGGGATTCTGGTGAATAATGGATTTATACAAAAAGTCGGTAATTATAAGGAATTAAAGGCAACTTGTGATGCTCTGAATACGGTTTTTGAAATTGTAAAAGAAGATTGTGTTGCTTTGCCAGGTTTTGTTGATGCTCACACGCATATATGTTTTGCGGGTTCTAGGGCCAAAGACTATGCTGCAAGAAATAACGGAAAAACGTATTTGGAAATAGCAGCCAATGGCGGTGGAATATGGGATACCGTACAGCAAACAAGGCTGGCCAGTGAAGAAGAGTTAGCAGAATTGATGCACAAAAGAATAGCCAAAATGCTTGCAAACGGTATTACAACTGCCGAAGTAAAAAGTGGTTATGGATTAAGTACAGACCAAGAGCTGAAGATTTTGAGGGTAATAAAAAAAGTATCGCAATCGACTACGATTGACCTCATTGCCACTTGTTTGGCCGCACATATTATACCAAAAGAACACGACAGCGAAGAAATATATTTGAATGAAGTTTTAGAGCAACTTGTACCCAGTATAAAAAAAGAAAACCTGTGCCATAGATTCGACATTTTTATTGAAAAGGGGGCATTTTCGACCGAAAATGCCTCTAAATATCTGCGTGAATTAAAAACTCAAAATTTTGATTTAGTAATTCATGGCGACCAATTTACAGTTGGTGGGAGCGAAGTTGCGATAAACTGTGAAGCCATAAGCGTAGATCATTTAGAGGCCAGTACTGTAAAAGAAATAACGGCACTATCGAAAAGTGAGGTAATTCCTGTAGTCTTGCCTGGGGCTTCTATTGGCTTGGGTTGTGGTTTTGCACCAGCTCGGGCATTATTAGATGCGGGCTGTAGTTTGGTAATAGCCAGCGACTGGAATCCCGGTTCTGCCCCGCAAGGCGATTTATTGTTTCAGGCGGCGGTATTAGGTACATTTGAAAAACTATCGGCTGCCGAAATATTTGCAGGCATCACTTTTAGGGCGGCTAAGGCATTGAACTTGAACGATAGAGGTAAAATACAAACTGGGCAAAAGGCCGATTTTATTGTTTTTCCAACAAACGATTTTCGAGAAATATTATATCATCAAGGTCAATTAAAACCCAAAGCCGTCTGGAAAGATGGGCAAAATTTGTTTATTCAAAACAATTGAAAAATGCACACAAAACCAAACCTTTGGACAGGACGCATAGATGGAGACACTGAGGAGCATCTACGCTGGCATCAAACGATGCAACTCGGCGATATTGATGGCGAGGGCTTTGATTTTGGTATCGTTGGTTTTGAATGTGATGAGGGCGTAAAAAGAAATAAAGGTAGAATAGGTGCAAAAAAAGGACCTGCATCTTTGCGGAAAGCATGTGCCAATTTTCCAAATGTAAGTACTCAAAATATAGCCGACTATGGTAATATTGTTTGTGAAAATTTAGAACTTGAAATAGCCCAAAATGAATTAGCAGAAATCATAGCTCAATTACATACCAAGGGTACTAAAACCATAGTCTTTGGTGGTGGACACGAGGTAATGTTTGGGCATTATTTGGGTTTAAGGCTCGCTTTTCCAGATAAAAAAATTGGAATAGTCAATTTTGATGCCCATTTTGATAATCGGGCTATTGATTCCAAAGTTGGGGCTACGTCAGGCACTGGTTTTTGGCAAATAGCACAAGAAGATAAAAATTATGGCTATTTGGCTATTGGAATTCAGCTAAATTCAAATACTAAGGCGTTGTTTAAGGAAGCAGAAAATACAAACACGCAATGGATTTTATCTGATGATTTTTATCCAAAAAACCATCAGATTATTATAGACAAAATTGATAGTTTTATACACAATATAGAAATATTGTACGTTACTACTTGCCTCGATGTTTTTTCGGCTTCTTATGCCCCAGGTGTAAGTGCAACGGCCTACAATGGTCTTATTCCAGACTTTTTCTTCAAACAAATTTTTAAAAAGGTAGTACATTCCTCAAAACTTAAAGCCTTTGATATTGCCGAACTCAATCCCGATTTTGACATAGACAACAGAACTGCAAAATTGGCAGCATCTTTGGTTTTTGAGTTGCTGAATTGTTAGTTAAAATTTAAGTAGTCGTTAGTTAAATACAATGCTGTTAATCAGTAAGTTATCAAAATAAAAATACTGTATTACTTTTGAATAAGTACTTAAAAGAGCCTAATAAGTAGATGTACTAATTTGTTGACGAGCCAATGCACTGATTAGAAATATACCGCACAAAAAATAATTCAATTTACTCAACTCCTTATTTGTTTTTTATCTGTCAAACGGACTTTTTGCGTTTTGTACTGACTATTTTCTTAGTTGTATTGTTGTTCCGTTTTGTATTGCATTACAGATTCAATACATCAATCACCGATTGTACCTCTATTTCTGTCAAATATGGATTGAGTGGTAGGCTTAGTGTTTGTCGGTGAATATGCTCCGTTATTGGTAAAAATAAGCTATTAAAATTTGCCAAAGCTGCTTGCTTGTGTGGGGCGGTGGGGTAATGAATGGCGGCCTCGATGCCATTATTGGCTAAGTGGCTCATAAAAATATCACGCTCTGGGTGGCGTACCACAAACAAGTGCCAAGCGTCGTAATGGGCTGTGTTGGAGGTTGGTAAAATAAGGTTAGGGTTTTTGATTTCGGTCAAATATCGTTGTGCTATTTGTTGTCTTCGTGTATTTTCTGAATCCAAATATTTGAGTTTGACGTTCAGAACTGCCGCCTGTATTTCGTCCAATCGGCTGTTGATGCCTTGGTATTGATTGACATATTTTTGTGAGGAGCCATAATTACGAAGGCTTTTGATTTTGATGGCCAGGGCTTTATCGTTAGTTGTAACGGCTCCAGCATCTCCTAATGCACCGAGATTTTTGGTTGGATAAAA
>JAYVJH010000327.1:0-1907 GCA_043769455.1 Runella sp.
GTTTATCCAAATACAGTGATTGTCGCCATGAGGTACACGTAGGGGCGTAAAATTCTTGCCACCATCAATAGATTTTAATACAGGCGAATTGATACAATACACCACGTCTGGGTTGGTTGGGTCGGTTTCTATTTCGATATAATACCACGCCCTGGCCACCGTTACACGGGTTTTGTTGGTTTGTGTCCAAGTTTTGCCCGCATCGTCAGACCGATAAATACCGCCTTTATCGCCTTCTGACTCTATGTTAGCAAAAACTCTATTTGGATTTGCTCTTGATACTGAAACAGCCACTTTACCTAATTTTTGCGGCAGTCCCTCTGTCATTTTATTCCAACTATCGCCTCCATCGGTTGATTTATAAAGCCCAGAACCTGCCCCGCCCGAGCGCACTACCCATGGCAAACGGCGATGTTCCCAAAAACCTGCGTACAATATTCTCGGGTTTGTCATGTCCATACTCAAATCGGCACAGCCTGAGTTTTCATTGACATACAGTAGCTTAGCCCAAGTTTTGCCGCCGTCAGTTGTCCGATATATTCCTCTGTCTTCGCTTGGGCCATGTACTGCGCCTTGTGCGGCCACATATACAATGTCGGGGTTTTGGGGGTGGATTCTTACGGCAGCTATGTGTTTTGTTTTTTCTAATCCAATGTTTTTCCAGGTCTTACCCGCATCGGTCGATTTATAGACACCGTCGCCTGAGCTTGTCATTACGCCCCGTACAGGATGCTCGCCCATGCCTACAAAAACCACATTAGGGTCAGACTCAGAGACGGCTATTGCGCCCACCGAACCAGTCTTAAATTGCCCGTCCGAAATATTTTTCCAACTCACACCTGCATCTTCGGTTTTCCAGAGGCCACCACCTGTGCTGCCCATGTAGTAGGTCAGTTGGTTTTGGCGCACGCCCGAGCAAGCCACGCTCCGCCCACCACGAAAAGGGCCAATGTTTCGCCATTTCAAGCCTTTGAACAAGTCTGGGTTAAATGGTTCAGCTACGATGGAGGGCTGTGTTTTTTGGGTAATTTTATCAGTCTTTTTCTGGGCAATCAGTATGCTGGTTGTTAGAAAAAATGCGAGAAAAACAGATAGTAGTTTCATATTAAAAAGAGGGTTATATTCGGTATATATTCAAAAGTTATAAATGGCTGATTTATAATGTCTTTAATCCTATTTTTTGATAATCTATCAATATATCGCTATCTGGTTTTAGTTCGGTTATCAAATAATCAACCTTGTCTAAACCACACACTTGCATTGGCTGATTGGTGCTGAGTTTTTCAGAAATGGTTACGATGGCCGTTTTGTGGGCGGCTTTTATCATAGCTCTTTTGAGTTGTACTGTTTCGATGTCGGAGTCGGTGATGCCATTTTGGGGCGATATACCGTTTGTTCCCAGAATACATAAATCGGCTGTAATTTCTCCCAATCTACTTATAACCTCTCCACCAGACGTAATTTGTGAAGATTTGGATATTTTGCCACCCAAAAAAATCACTTCGCTATTGGGGTGGTCGCAGAGTTGTAGGGCTGTAACGAGACTTACCGTAAAAAAAGTAATTTTCAAATCTACTGGCAATATCTCCACCAACTCACTGACAGTAGTACCACCTCCCAGCAAAACAAACATATTGTCAGACAATAATTGAACGGTTTTGTGGCCAATTAGTTTTTTTTCTTCCGAAGCGTAAACGTTATTTTTTGGTATTTCAAAATGATAAGATTTCGACAATGCCCCGCCGTGTACCTTCACGACCTTATCTTGCTCGGCCAGTTCTATCAAATCTCGCCTGATGGTATCTTCCGAAACAGACAATGACACACCCAAGTCTGCCGAAAGTACTCGATTATGAAGGTTGATTTGCTTCATAATAAACCGATGTCGTTCTTGTTTTAGCATTTGT
>JAYVJH010000328.1:0-2167 GCA_043769455.1 Runella sp.
CTTTATCATTTGCTGAAAAATGGATAGAAGATTTCTGGAATATCATTTTCTGGAAAAGTCCTATTCAGCTTTCTGAATAGTTATGTCGCACTCTATAACAGGGTTTAATTTAAAAATTGTGATGCTACCGAACGGAAATACCTGAGAGCATAACACAAGGTAGTCATTTTTCTTCCATTTCCGAAAAAATCTCAATCGAGCCTATTTTCATTGTCGTTTTTATGCCAGGGTAGTTTGAATCGGCATCTATCATTTTTATATAATTATCTCGATTGATGATGAGCTGTTTTACAAACTGATTTCTGTTCATCACTCGTTGGTCTGTGTCTGGTTCGAGAGGCTCTATGATTGTATTGGCTGGTGCTGGTATTTGGATTGATTCAAACAGGTATTTAATATTACGAGTATGGTCGCTGGCTTCTAAAATAAGACCTGGCAACCCGTATAATTTCCACGGCCCCGAACTACTGGATATTTGAGGCGCAAACCAAACCGTCCAGTGCCGCCCACGTACATCAGCCTCAGCACGCTGGCATACCAATTCGCCTAATGTTTTTGTCTCTTTACCTATTTTCCAGTTGATAGCCGTCATGGTGTCTCTCATAAAAATGCGCTCTTGCATAGCTGGCTCAACAGCAGAAACAGTATTTAGAACAAAGTCTTTATATACTGTTCCTATTCTATCCGCAGATGGATTAGCCTTATAGAAAATAGCCTTACTCTCACTAAACCCGTGTAGCTTTCCACTCAACTTTTTGGGTGTTACTTTGTATATAGTTTTTTGAGTATTAAAAATAAGTTCCATTTCTATTTCGGTATAATTAGTCGTGTCGCTACTATTTCTAATTACTTGGTTGTACTTAACAATTCCTGTTATATTTTGAGCAAACAACACTATACTCTGTATTACTACAAAAATGACTAACGATACTGTTTTCATATTTTTCAACCATCAATTAAACTTCATCCAATTTACTGTCATCTCAACGATTTCGGGGTTGAAATGTTGAGGGGCGTAGTTACTCAAAAATTTACCAGATTTCAATAACTTTTGATACTCGTTCATTGAGGGTATTTTTACAAAATATTGGTCGGTAGCTTTCAAGATTTTAAATATTCCTTTGTTGGGTTTTACTTCGTTTACAATGGCCGCAATATTTTGGGCCGCATTCGAGTTGATGGCCTGCAAATCCATTTCGCCATGAATAGCCAGCACTTGTACACCCGCTTTCGCCCATGCCGAAGCCACGCTTTGGTCGTTGAGTTCTGAAAAAAACTTGGCTGATTTACCCAAAAACGTACCCCTTTGGTAGTTCAGAGGGTTTTCTTTGGAAGTCAGAATGGCCTCAAAATCGGGATTTTGTAGTAGTTCATTGACTGACTTACCGTTTATGAGCCAGTCAAATAGTAGCGGAGTCATCATACGGGTATTGACATCTATCGACTGTTGAGACTCTTTGAAGAACGTGGGTTGTTCTCTAAATACATCAATCATATACTCAAACCAAGGCTTGACGACAGTGCCATAGGTAATAATACCCCGAGGCTTGTATGCGGCTTGTGCCGCAACGAGTGGCGCAGCCACTCCGCCCAAGCCATGCCCAAACAAAAATACTTTTGTACTATCGATGTATCGCAATTTTTTTAGATTCCTAAAACCGTTTTCATATACTTTCAACTCCTCCGAATAGCTTAACGTATTGCAACCTCTTGTACCTTCGCTTTCGCCTACGCCTGGTTTTTCTATTCTAAATACGGCATAGCCAGCTTTTACCCAGCCCTCAATTAGTTTTTTGACGTTATTGCTGGTGTCTGTTGCAAAATCAATAGATTTACAATCATAGCCTTGCATATAAAACACAGCCGGAAACTTGCCCTCACCTCGTGGTTTTTGAATAATTGAGCGCAGATATCCTCGACCATATTGTACTTCGTCATAGACAATCTCCCCTATTTTGGCAATTTCTTTTGGGTAGGCCGTTACTTTGCCTACGGCTCTGGCTTTGCGGCGGTCTCGAATATATGTAACCGAAATCGGGTCATTTTCTCGTAACTGATTGGTCAATGCCACAAAATCATAGACATAAAGCGAGTCTATGTTATTGATGGCCACAATCACGTCGTTGGGCAATATACCAAGCTGCTCGGCAGTAGAGTTTGGGCTTAT
>JAYVJH010000329.1:0-5611 GCA_043769455.1 Runella sp.
TCGCTCAGAGCGAAGACTTCACTGAAAAGACTATCAACATTGCGCCGAATAATAAAAAACATTGGCTATATCCAAACAAAGTTTTACCTTAGTGTTTCAAAATTTACCTTACCATGAAAAACACAATTTTGTTTTTATTTGTTTTGACCTGCTCGGTTGTCGTTGGCCAAACTCAAAAACCGTTTGGCGATAAAGTTCCTAAAAAAGCCCCCACTCCACTCCCAGCCATATTGAGAGATGCAGAAACGATTGATGGAGGAAAAAAAATAGATAAACTACCCATAGCCAATAATCAATTATTGAAAGCGCAAATTGTCAGAGACTCTATTGGTGATGTCATTTGGGTAGATTTCAAACAGCCGTTTACATTGGCTAATAATGGACGTGCTTCGATGTCAGCGGCGGCATTGGACTACATGAAGATTCTGAAACCAATATTAAACCTCAATGACCCCGCCCAAGAAATTGAAGTAGGCACAATCGAAGAAGACGAACTCAACCATACGCACATCAGACTACAACAAACTTACAAAGGGCTGCCAGTTTATGGTGGCGAGATGATTTTGCACGCCCAAAACAACGCCTTTACAACTCTCAACGGCAAGCATTTCAAAACGCCTACATTACAAAACATCAGCCCCAGCATAACAGAAAGCCAAGCATCACAAACGGCTCTCAACGATTTGAAAAAGGTTACGACAGTAAGAGAATTGAAACCTAATGAATTGCAGATTCTAAAAAAACAAGTTTCTGAGATTGAGTTATTGATTTATTACCCAAAGTCTGACCTCGAAAATGCTCACTTGGCGTGGCGAATGGTGGTAAGACCGAATTTCGTAGAACGTTGGAATTATTTTATAGACGCTCAAACAGGGCAAGTACTATTGCGCCAAAATCATACTTGTACACTCGACGGCCCAACCAAAGCCATTAGTAGAGACCTCAACGGCGCAACACAAACGATTAACACTTATTCTAAAAATAATCTATTTTACTTGATTGACGCTTCAAAACCGATGTTCAACAATGTGCAGTCGAACATTCCGAGTAGCCCCGCAGGAGCGATTTTGACCTTAGATGCAGGTGGCTCTCGTGCCGATGACATTTCGCTGTCGTACATTACGTCGTCGTCCAACTCTTGGAATCCTACGGCTGTGTCGGCACACAACAACGCTGGTGTAGCTTACAACTATTATTTGAGTGTTCATAAACGAAATAGCTTAGACGGCAAAGGCGGCAATATGTTATCGGTAATCAACGTAAAAGACGATGATGGCAAAGAAATGGATAACGCTTTTTGGAACGGCGAAGTGATGGATACGGCAATGGGCTACAAGACTTTACACCATTGGCAGGAGGTTTAGATATTGCTGGGCATGAAATGACTCATGGCGTTATTGAAAACACGGCTCGCCTCGAATACGACACCCAGTCGGGGGCATTGAACGAATCAATGGCTGATATTTTTGGGGTATTGATGGACAGAGCCAACTGGACGATTGGAGAAACGGTTGTGAAGCGTGGCGTATTTCAGTCGGGTGCGTTGCGTAGTATGTCCAACCCCAATCAAGGTGGCACAAACGATAATGGCTACCAACCCAAGACCATGGCGCAATACGTCAATACAACCCAAGACGATGGCGGTGTGCATATCAACAGCGGTATTCCTAACTACGCTTTTTATTTGTTTGCTTCCAATGCCTCTGTTGGCAAAGACAAAGCCGAAAAAGTATATTACAGGGTACTTACAACATATCTAACTCGTTTTTCACAATTCAAAGACATGAGAGTGGCTGTCATCAAGGCCGCTTCTGATTTGTATGGAGCAGCCTCAAACGAAGTCAAAGCCGCCCAAAGTGCTTTCGACCAAGTGGGTATAACAGACCTAATGACCCAAAACCCAACTCCCACCCAAACGACTTTGCCAACCAATAGCGGTACAGAGTTTTTGTTGGTATATGGTGCAGATGACAAACTCTACTCGACCTCAACCGTTGGCAGTAACATCATTGCCAAATCGACAAGAGCTATCGTAAACAGGCCAAGCGTAACTGACGACGGCAAGTTGGTTTATGTGGTTAATGCCGACAAAAGAATCAGAGCAATTAGTTTGGTAGGCACTGCCGACGAAACGGTAGTATCGAACGAAACGGTTTGGAACAAAGTGGCTATATCGAAAGACGGCAAAAAAATGGCCGCTCTCACCGACCAAGCCGACAAGACGATTTATGTGTATAGTTTTGAATTACAAACTTGGAAGAAATTTCTACTCTCAAACCCCAGCTATTCGGGTGTATCGACAAGCGACGTACAATATGCCGATGGTTTGGAATGGGACGCTTCGGGCGAGTATTTAGTTTATGATGCTTTTAATAAAATAAAAACCACTGGTGGCAACTCATTAGAATATTGGGACTTGGGTATTATTAGAGTCTGGAACGCCGTTGATGGTGGTTTTGGTGATGGTAAAATTCAAAAAGTATTCTCGGACTTACAAGCAGGTGAAAGTGTAGGAAATCCTACTTTTACCAAAAACTCAACTGCCATTCTGTCTTTTGATTATCTGTTAGACGACAACAAGACTTATGGCATATTTGGTATTGATTTAGAAAAAAACACCATCAAACCCATCGTCAATAACAATACTTTGGGCTACGCCGATTACTCTCGATTGGACGACAAGCTGGTGTACGTGGCCAAAGGCACGGACGGCAAAAAAAACATCTCGGTCATTGGCCTCAATACCGACAAAATATCGTCCAAAGGTACATCTTCATCACTTTTGAGCAACGGCAACTGGCCGCTGTGGGTGTCGCAAGGTACACGCCCACAACCTTCTATTAACTTTGTAACTATTGGCAATAAGTTTGAAAACACTCCACCCATCACACTATCGGCAACAGCCTCAACAACTGAAAGCGTACTGTTTAAAGTTATCTCGGGCCCTGCTACGATTTTGGGCAATAAACTAACCATCACGGGTGTTGGTACGGTTGTAGTGCGGGCTTATACACAACCTGGGCGGGTTTTTTATCCGATTGCGATAGCCACACAGAGCTTTCAGGTAGTAGCCATTTTGAGTACCAACCCATTGCTCGACCAAACCACGGTAATTTTCCCAAATCCTGTGCAAGATATACTGACTGTCAAGACACCTAATACTGTTTTTATTGAACATATAGAAATATTGGACATAACAGGACGAAAAATTGGAACAAAAGAAAACACAACCAAAACATCTGAAATACAGATAGATACCCGACAAATACCAACAGGCCAATACCAAATCGGAATCCAAACATCAAAAGGTATGGTTTGGAAGAAGATTATAAAAGAGTAAATCTAAAAAAACTAACCAATCACAATGAAAGCAGTCGTTTTGAAAGCCGTCAATCAGGCCGTAACAATCAAAGAAGTACCTGACCTACAACCAGCGGCAGGCGAGGTCGTAGTTCGGCTCAGAGCCGCTGCGCTCAATCATCGAGATGTTTTTATTCAGCAAGGTCGCTATCCTGGCATTAAGCTACCGATTATTTTGGGTTCAGACGGTTCGGGTGTAGTTTCGGCCATAGGCGAGGGTGTGTCTGAGAGTTGGTTAGAGCGTGAGGTTATCATAAACTGTTCACATAATTGGGGCAATAATGAACGATTTAACGCCAAAAATTATAAAATATTAGGCTTACCCGACAACGGTACTTTTGCCGAATACATTAAAATTGAAGCCCAATACCTTGTACCAAAACCAAGCCATTTGAGTTTTGAGGAAGCGGCAGCTTTGCCATTGGCAGGCGTAACTGGCTGGCGTGCGCTGATGAGCAGGGCAAAATTACAACCCAACGAAAAAGTATTGATAACGGGCATCGGTGGTGGTGTGGCGCTATTGGTACTACAATTTGCCGTAGCCACAGGCGCAGAAGTATGGGTAACGTCTGGCTCTGAAGACAAAATAACCAAAGCCATAGCTATCGGTGCAAAAGGTGGCGTAAACTACAAAGACGACAGCTGGGCCAAAAACTTACTAACAGCCGCAGGTGCTGACCGAAGTGGTTATTTTGATGTAATTATTGACAGTGCTGGCGGGCCAGGCTTCACAAAACTAATTGATGTGGCTGCAATCGGTGGCCGTATTTGTTTTTTTGGTGGTACAACTGGCAATATCACCGAACTCGTTCCACCAAAAATATTTTTCAAACACCTTGACATTTTAGGCTCTACGATGGGTTCTGACCGTGATTTTATGGAAATGGTAACATTCGTAGAAACCCACCAAATAGTACCTGTTGTTGATTCTGTTTTTGATATAACCGACACAGAATTGGCACTCAGAAAAATGGATAGCGGAGCGCAATTTGGCAAAATTGTTCTGAAAATTTCGTAAAGTCCACCAGCCTTATTTATACCTTTTTGTTAGAGGCTACCCGGCTATCCAGCGAAAAAACACAAACAAAGTAGCTGACAATAAGATTGTTACGGGCAAAGTAAGCACCCAAGCCAAGAGGATATTTTTGATAGTACCGCCTTGCAGGTTTTTGACACCTTTGGAAGCCACCATCGAGCCAGCAATACCCGACGACAACACGTGTGTAGTACTTACAGGGAGTTTATAGGCCGTTGCCAAGCCTATCGTAATAGAAGCCACCAACTCAGCCGATGCACCTTGTGCATAAGACAGGTGTTGTTTACCTATTTTTTCGCCGATTGTTACAACGATTCTTTTCCAGCCTATCATTGTACCAAAGCCCAACGACAAGGCCACCAACCACATTACCCAAGCGGGCGCAAAGTCGGTCAATGAAGCCAAGCCACTGTTGCTGTTGCCAACAGTAAAAAATGGTGGTTTTGCACCATTTGCGGCCAACTCCCACTCTTTCTTTTCAGCGGCGCTCAAACTCACCGACTCACTTTCCAATAGTTTTTTACTGTGTTTGGTAATGTTCAATACGTCTTTTCTAAGTTCGAGTTTTTGGTCTATCGTCAAGTCTTTGGCTAACAAACCATTAGCAAACATTGTACTAATACTTTTTGTGCCTTTTACGATTTTATCGAAACTTTCTTTTTCAGTGATTGACAAAGCCGTTATGTCTATCTTAGCAACCACCGACTGAACGATGTTCGCATTTTCTGACAGCTTAACTGAATCGGTATTGGGATTGACGGCAAACTGACTCGGCAAAAAAGCAATCAATATCATCATCATCAAGCCGATTCCTTTTTGACCGTCATTACGACCATGAAAAAAACTCACCATGGTACAAGTAGCAATCAAAACACCCCTAATCCAGGTTGGCGGCGGCGTATCTTTTTTGGGTTCTTTAAAAATGGCTTTATTGGCTACCGTTTTTTTGAGAATATACATAAAAATAATAGCTATCGCAAAACCAAACAAAGGCGACAGCAATAGTGCCTGACCAATTTCGAGGGTTTTATCCCAGTTGATAGAATTTGTACCTGCTTTGGTTGTTGGCAATACCGCATAACCTGCGCCAATACCCAAAATAGAACCAATCAAGGTATGCGAACTCGATGCTGGAATACCAAAATACCAAGTGCCTAAGTTCCAGAGAATAGCCGTCAGTAGCATGGCCAACGCCAGAGCCACAGAATGATAAAT
>JAYVJH010000330.1:0-4538 GCA_043769455.1 Runella sp.
GCGGAATACAAATAGCAATAGAAGCCAAGAAAAACACCACAAATGAACGGTCTTTGAACAACACAAAGGCATCTGCGCCAATTATTTGGCCAACATTAACTGGCCCTGTGGCTCGTGGTGGTGTATTGGGTAAAGTGAAGGCTAATAGCCCCAAAACCAACGAGGTAAACATTGAAATTTGAAAAATCGTTACTTGGTCGCCCACTTTCATTAAGCCTACAATATTAGTAACGGCTACCCAAGCCACAGTTCCCATGACCCGAATCGATGGAAAATCTTTTTCTGGATTGGTCATTTGGCGCATAGCAATAGAGCTTGTGAGCGCAATACAAGGTGCAAAACAAAGGCAATAAGCCAAAATAACCCAAAAGAAACTATCGGCATTGGTAACTTGGCTCAGTGCATACAACAACACTGCGCCGATTAGATTGAGTATGCCTAATACTTTTTGTGCTGCAAAATAACGGTCGGCCACGGCCCCAATGAAGGGCGAAATAAGCATGGCAATAGAAAAAGCAAGATAGGCACTACCAATTTGGTCGCCAGTGGCGTTGAGTTGTTTGCCCAGATAAACACTCATTTGGCCGTACCATGCCCCCCACACAAAAAACTGCAGGAACATCATCAGCATCAATTGCATTTTTACGTTTAGTTTCATTGTTTTATAAAAAAATTAAGCTAAAAATTCGGCTAAATTATCGTTACTAATTTACTCGTTTTTCAGATGGTTGGTATGTTTCAATAAAGATGTTTGGAAACTTGGCTTTCGCTTTGGTATTCCACTTAAATTCGTAAGCAAAAATCTGGCCGCTGTGTTCCTCTACATAATCTATTTCTTGTTGGGCGTGTGTACGCCAAAAGTAACTTTTAGCAGAGCTTTCGTCATAATGATTGGTTTTCATGCGCTCGCTAATCAAAAAGTTTTCCCAGAGCGCACCCACATCATTTCGAGGCGACAATACATTAAAATTTCCGATAATGCTGTTTCTAATGCCGTTGTCATAAAAATATATTTTTCGGCTGTCGTGAATAATTTTTAGAAACAGTCCGATATTATGGATTCTCTGCGCCTCATCAATAAAAACAGTGTGGTGCTGGCCAATGAGTTGTTTGATTTGTTGTTCGCCAATACCCTCTAAGCTGCGCTGGGTAACAACGTTGTTGCCGTTGATACCCAAAAAATCGTTTTTTCGACCACACAATTCATTCAGCAACGTAGTTTTGCCTACTTGGCGTGGCCTCAAAACAATGAGTACTTCACTCGAGTTTTAGCGTTGATCTATGGTTTGCTTTAATTTTCGTTCTATCATTTTGTATTAAAATATAGATTATAATCTACAAATTTATATTAAAACATAGATTAGAAAAACTCAATCCTCATTTTTCCTAATCATTTTGAGCCAATCTTCTACGCCTTTTGTGATTTTTGATACTAAATCTTGTTGAAAATCAGGGTCAATTATCTTAGCTTCGTCATCGGGTTGGCTCAAAAAAAGTCCCTCTACCAATACATTCGGATAGTCGGTTGGGCTATTTAGAGTAAAGTTAAAACGGCCAACGTTACCATATTCATCAACGTCCAATTCAAGTACTCGTTTCAATATAGCCTTGCTCAATGGCCTAAATCCCAAGTGTTTGTAGTATGTACTCGTACCTTTTATTTTGACAGTATCAGCCGCTGAATTGTTATGAATACTTATTAGCAAGTCGGGCTTGGCCTTGCGAAGGTTCAGTATTCGGTCGTTGTTGCCAATGAGTGTATCTCGGTCTCGGGTCATTATCACGGTTGCGCCTTTGTCTTCGAGTTGTGTTTTTAGTTTTTGGGCAATGGCTAAATTTAGTACGCTCTCGCAGATTTTCGAGCGTAGCCCACACGCACCCAAGTTTGAGCCTCCATGCCCTGCATCAATAGCCACTGTCAGGTATTTGAGTTTGAGTTTTTGGGGTTGATGTTTAATACTAATAATGAGCCTACGGCCTTGATATTGAATGTTATAACCCCAATGTTGAGCGTGTTTTAGGTCAATTTTAATGCGTAGTTGCTCGTCTGTGATTTGTTCATAGTCAATGTTCTGAATTTCTGAAACAGTCTGCAACTGCGTAATCCAGTTGGTGTTGGTGGTTGCCCCAAAAATATCAATAATTATCTTAGACGGATTGACCTCCTGCCAACTTTGGTAAGGCAGCCGCTCTGGCAAAGGTACAGACAGGTAGTCGTATTTGTCATCGCCCCACGCTCGCCAGTTGCCTGTCAGGTTTTGGATTTTGGTCTTTGTTATCGTATCTTTTTTTACCAAAGCCACAGGTACCCAAGCCGTGAGTTGATTGGTAAGCCTGACACGGTACAAGTCTTTATATCGACCAGTGGTTTTGAGCAAAATGAGCGAATCAATATAGCCCATTTTTGCACCACCCAATCGGTCTTCGCCCAGCCCATAGTTCAAATAAGCCAGCGGCCCATTGGTTCTGACTAACGAATCTTTATGAAAAACAATAACTGTATCTGCCTTTTGAGCCAATGAAGTGAAAAACGAAAAGTGAGAAACGAAAAATATAATAAAAAACTGTTTCACGGTATAATTAACTGATTATAAGGGATTTAATAATTTTAAACCCAAAACTCAAAACTAATAATGTAAATGTAGCAAATGAAATTTCTATTTTTGTAATCAAAATCAAAATTTTACCTTCTACACCTAACAAATGACTAACTTAGATTCTTACAGTTTTGCTGGCAAACGTGCCTTGGTTCGGGTTGATTTTAATGTACCACTGAACGACAAATTTGAAATCACAGACGATACTCGCATCAGAGCTACGCTGCCAACAATCAAAAAAATATTGGCCGATGGTGGTTCGTGTATCTTGATGTCGCACTTGGGCAGGCCAAAAGACGGCCCAGCCGAAAAGTACTCACTGAAACACTTGGTAACGCCCTTGTCGCTGATTTTGGGGGTATCTGTCCAATTTGCTGACGATTGTATTGGTGCATCAGCTACTGAAATGGCCGCTGGTTTGCAAGCTGGAGAGGTTTTGTTGTTAGAAAATTTGCGTTTTTATAAAGAAGAAGAAAAGGGCGACATGGCATTTGCCGAAAAACTCTCGAAACTGGGTAATGTATGGGTAAACGATGCCTTTGGTACAGCCCACCGAGCGCACGCCTCAACGGCAGTAATTGGACAGTTTTTTGCAGACAAAGTTTGCGGGTACGTCATGCAAGCCGAGATTGACAATGCCGAGCGCATTTTGGACAAAGCCGAGCGGCCATTTACGGCTATCATGGGCGGCGCCAAGATTTCTGACAAAATATTGATTATCGAAAAACTATTGGACAAAGTCGATAACCTTATCATTGGTGGTGGTATGACTTATACCTTTACCAAAGCGCAAGGCGGCCAAATTGGTAAGTCATTGTTGGAGGCCGACAAACAGCCGCTGGCTCTCGAACTTATCGAAAAAGCCAAAGCAAAGGGCGTAAATCTGATTTTTCCAGTCGATAATGTCTGTGCTGATAGTTTCAGTAACAGTGCCAATCGTATGACCATCGCCACGGGCGAGATTCCAGATGGCTGGGAGGGTTTGGATATTGGCCCCGAGTCTGTAAAACTATTCTGTGAAACACTCAAAACATCAAAAACAATACTCTGGAATGGCCCAATGGGGGTTTTTGAATTTCCAAACTTTGCCATCGGTACAGATGCCATCGCCAAAGCCGTAGTAGAAGCTACTGAAACAAATGGGGCTTTTTCGCTCATCGGTGGTGGCGACTCGGCCTCGGCTGTCAATAATGCAGGCTATGGCGACCGTGTGAGCTATGTATCAACGGGCGGCGGTGCATTGCTCGAATACATGGAAGGCAAAACATTACCAGGTGTTGCGGCGTTGGGATAAGATAAAACCTGATCATTATGTTTGGATCATTTGACGGAATTAAGATTTATATCTATGCCCGAGACCATAACCCACCTCATTTTCACGTTTATTATGGCGAATATGAGGCAATAATTAGTATCAAAAACTTGGAAATATTAGCAGGTGAGTTGCCGTCAAAACAATATAAGAGAGTTATTAAATGGGCTGAGAAGTTGCAAGCAGAACTATTGAAAGAATTTTTAAGATTACAAGGATAATGATAAGACTTCCCAGAATATCGGAAATAATTAAAGTTGAACCCTTTAAAGTTACTTGTCGCTGGACGACAGCGGAGGTGTTGGTGGTTGATTTTGAAAATTTGTTTCAAAAATGGCAATTAAATGACAATGACCTCGAATATCCACTTACTGATTTCGATACTTTTAAATATGTTTCTGTCAGTGAGCAGCATACTTTGCAGTGGGTTAATTTGCCCATCAGTCATTCATTCTTTGATGAAGATGGCACTAAAAAATTAGTCAAAAATCCGCTATCAATAGACCCTGATATACTCTACAAAGCCAGTCTGCCAATAGAACATTTCAAATTAGTATTGGTCTGATAAATCAAACCTAAAATATGAAAAAAACAATAATAATGCTGTCGTTTTTGGCAGTTATTCTAAA
>JAYVJH010000331.1:0-4754 GCA_043769455.1 Runella sp.
TGAATCTAAGTTTGAATTTTAATACACTCTAACATAAAGACAAAATTAACCTCAGTCTCCTTATTTATTGAGTAAAATCATAATTTTTGTTGCTAAATCATCACTAAGGCACAATTTTTGCCTTAGTTTTATGTTCAATAACTATAATTTGGTGTTACTATCATTTTTATTTGTGGTCATAACTTCCGATAACATCTGTCCCTGATTCATGCAATTAAAAAAATACATAATAGTAAGTTTAATTTTACTCCTAACTACCTCGGTTTTGGCACAAATACCAAATAATGAATGTACGGGTGTGGGTATTTTTGCTGGTGGAATCAAGATGACTGACGAAGTGGGGTGTATTCCAATGAAAGTAGTGGCACTCAATACCGTTACAGGCAACTCGGACTTAAAATATATTTTTGACTACAAGGGAGGCTCGCCCAGTTTATATACAGCCTCTACCGATTCTGCGTATAACTATTCTAAACCAGGTACTTACATGGTTATGCAGCTATCCAAAAAAGACGGCCAGGATCTCAGAGCTTGTAAACTGATTACAGTTCAAGATACACTACCACCAGTTGTAAAGGTACAAATTTGTTCTAATGGCTCTGTTACGCTGACATTATTGGCAAATATAGCCAACAACTACAACGAATATGGCATAGACTGGGGCGACGGCAAAGCAGAAATCATTAACAGTACCATCAAAACAATTACGCACAAATATCCAGACGAAAGTACTCGCCGAATCAATGTTCAGGGATTTCATAAACTGGGGCGATGTGGCGGGCGGACGGTCAGGGTCGTTGTACCAGATATTACACTTCAAACACCCGTTATCACTAAGTTAGAAATTAGTACCAACACTGCCGAACTTACCATAAGCAATCCAAATGAGTTGGAACTCAATTTACTATCTCAGACCAACGGAACAGGCTTTACAGATACAGGTAAACTCATCAGGCAGGCCAACGAAACAACCAAAGTACTGATTGATACCAACACCATACAGTGCTACAAGCTCAAACCTACCGATGCCTGCATTGCTCAGTTAGAATCTAACACGCTCTGTACGTCGTTTATTCGACTGACTGCCGAAGCTGATAAAAATACGTTGGTACTAAACCCTTATATTATGCCAAGTGCTGTTAAAAAATTGACAGTATTCAAAAAAAACAGCCCTTGGAAAACACCTAACAAAACCGATCTAACGACAGAAGACACAGAACCGCCATGTAACGAAAAAACCTGCTACCGGCTACAAATAGAAACTGCAAAAGGAAACGTACTTACCAATATAGTATGTGCAAACCCTCTATTGGGGCTTTGTAATTTGTTAGACAAAATCTATTTGCCCGACGCTTTTAGCCCCAATGGGGACGGCTTCAACGATACTTTTTTGGTACAGGGGGATATTCCAGTAGATTTTACAATGACAATATTTGACAAGTGGGGCGGCGTTTTGTTTTATTCTACTTCGGCCAAAAACGCATGGAATGGTATTGTAGATGGGCAAGTACTACCTTCTGGCTCATATCTCTATCAAATCAAGACCAAAGACAAAGCGGGTTTACTGTTTGAGAAACGAGGTACTGTGTTGTTGATACGGTAAGAGCTTTTCAGGCTATCTGACAATTTTAGTGGCACTACATTTTGAAAACAAAACACTTGGCTCTAAAACGGTCAAAATTAGTGATGTTAAAAGTGAATCTTTTAACCGTTCCGAGAATTGTATTATTACCCTCTGTAACAGTATTTATGCTATTTACTACTTGGCAACGTGCGGCTATTATTTTCTTGCAAAAGTCAAACTACCCCACGTACTCTGCCAGTCGGCTTGTGGGTTGTTGGTGAGCCGTTCCATGGTTACGGTACTGACCATATAAACGCCCGTGCCTTTTTTGGGTAACAGAAAAGTAGCAAAGCCTTGTTTGTCAGTTGTACGAAACTCTATTTCAGTTTTGCCATCAACACGTCTCCAACAGCGCACGAGTGTGTTGGCCATATTGACATCGTTGTATCTAAACTGACAGGTCAGCGATTGGTTTTTGAGTAGCGAATAAGGATTTTGAGTTGGTTTGATATCAAGCAATAAATCGCTACGTATGGTGGCGGTTTGGTCTATTTTTAGCCCTACTTGTACAATCGTTTTGGCGCAACGGCGGTATAGTTCTCGGCCATTGCGCTGCTCTTCATTATTTTTTTTGCGGTGTTCGAGGGCGTTGGTTAGGCCGTCTTCTTTGAGGTATTCTTCAAATTTGGCAGGTTCGAGTTCAATAAAAGAGCTGTTGGTAGCGAGCGTAAAAACGTGAGTACCCGCCTCAGCAATTTGATAATCAGGTATTTGTATCGAAGAGTCTGACTGAATCACAGACAAGGGCAGCCATTTTTTATCAGTACGAATTTTTAAAACTTCAACTCTACGACTGCCTCCTCCCCAGCGTTCACCTTCGTAGTTTTCGCCAACAAACATACTTAGTGTTATTTTATCGCCTACTTTTGGAAAAAAGTCAGACGGACTGAGCCAAAACTCGTGGGCGAGGGCGAGGGTGGCGAAAAATAATAGAGCGATGGTTAGTGGTTTATTGGGCATTGTTGTATTTTTCTTGAATTTCGTTATTAAATTCCTCCGAGTAACCTTTCAGTTCTTTTACTAATTTATACACTTGCGTAGATGGATTGTGCTTGGCAAAATTTTCTCCAATATTATTATCGTTCAACTCCTTAGCCCATTTTATAGCCGAATCTTGACTTCCAACTTCTTCTAAAAGCGAAAACATATTTGGGTCATTTTTGGTGTATTTGAATTTTTTTTTCTTTTTGCCTAATTTTTGATTTACTGCTTTTTCAATCGCTTCCTCATATTCATCTCTACTCATTGCAGTTACCCGATTATGAAAATGTAAAAGATACCAAAGTTCAAATGCTTCATTGCTCCAAGCACATTTTATGTTATTGGCCTCTGCTTTTTTGATAGCATTATTGAATGATTGCGATTTAAAGCTATCTCTATCAAAAACAGCCCAAACACTATCATAATTTTGGGTAGATTTATCTCTCAATTCAATAGCTTTTTCTACTACTTTGAGGGTACTTATACCACCACCCTCAAATTCAATATCATAAATCACTTTACCTACTTTTTTGGGAAATGCCCTAAAATAATTAGGCTCGGTCTTTTCACCTTCGCAAACAATCAGAAAGTAGGCAACAATTTCTTTTGGCTCTTGCTTTTGCTTTTTGTACGAGAATTGTTTTTTTAACGCATTATCTATCTTAATAACCCTTGCCATACCTTTTTTATATTAGTTGGTGATAAAAGGTATCGCACCATATCTACCTCTAATATAGTTTTTTTCTATATTAGCATCACTCCTAACCTTAGTGCCATCTGGCAAATTAAAATCATGCAGTGAGTATAAATCTGTTTGCTCTGTATCGTCTTTTTCGGTGAACCATATTTGATCTCTCCTAAAAGTATCTATACTCAACAAATTAGTATCATGCGTAGCAAACAATAATTGTGCATTATTTGGGTTTGTTGATGGATTGTTAAATAAATTGATAATATAGATAGTAATTAAAGGGTGTAATTTGGCATCTAATTCATCAATAATCAATATCTTTCCTGAAATCAAAGTATCAAATATTGGACCTGATAAATGAACAATTTTATTTGTCCCTGCGGATTCTTGCTCATCAGCATCAAATAAAACCTCACCAACAATATGCCCATTTTTATCAAATTTGTTATGAGTGGTTTTTAAAGTTAGCTGTGTTTTTCCAGTCAATTCTTTTACCAATTTTGACTTTACATTTTTAGGCAATTCATCAGGAAGATTCAGAGGATTAAATTCTGATTCTTGTATTGTTAGTTCTTTAAATCCTAATCTTAAATTTTGAAATAAAGCGAGTGATTCAGTACAACCTTCAAGTTGTTTATGAAGTACTACCAAAGAAAATACATTATAATCTTTGTGTTCAAGACCAGATAACACGCCAACGTTTTTAAACCATTTAAGTATTTTCTTTGAAATTGCCCCTCGTAATTGGGCAATCAAAGAAATAAATAATCTGTTATCATTTGTTGCGGTTTCGTAGCCTTTTCCTTCTTCAAATTTATCTGTAACAGCAATACCATCTTTGGTTCTTATAAAAAGCGGTTTTTCAGTTTTTGAGTTATTTCCAACAAAAAGCCACTCATTCACAATTTCAGTCTGGTTATACTCAAACCCATAACGGTATTTTACTTTATCATCAATAAAAATAACCTCAAAAAATGTAGGGGCATATTCACTTTCTGATGACAATAGAAACGGGCTGTAATCTAATTCATCTGAATCATTCAATTTTACGGAAAGCAACACATTATCCCTCATTCGGTCCAAGGCTTTAATCAAATTGCTTTTACCACTTGAGTTAGCACCATAGACTACCACAGAACGCAGTAATTGATGTTTATTTTGAATGAATACATTGCCTTTTAACTCAGAGATACCTTTTGCTTCAAAGGTTAGGGTTCTTTTATGATTAAAAGAAAGAAAATTTCCAACGGTAAATTCTACTATCATTGCATATAAATGAGCTTATATTACATTTTACATAACACAACAACGCTTATTTTTTATATTTATTTCAATAATTGAGACATTTTCTCAATTATTGAAATAAATATTCTTACGCATCATACCCCAACACAGGCGAGAGCCATTTTTCGCAAACATCTAAGGGTAGCCCTTTGCGGCGAGCGTATTCTATTACTT
>JAYVJH010000332.1:0-1548 GCA_043769455.1 Runella sp.
GACAACGAACTCTACCGCCAAATACAAAACGTAGCCCTGCCCCAGCAGCTCAATGCCATAGCACAGCCCTACCAAGCCATGATACGCCGCTGCCTCATCAAAGACATACACCAACGAACACGCAAAGAAGACGAACTGTTGGGGTTGTTGGAGGGGAATAAAGAGCCTGAACCCGAGTCTAAGACTGATGAAGTAGTACCAAAACCTGCACCAAAATCAAAACCTGTTCCTGCACCTCCTACACCTAAGATTAAGTCTAATGATTCGGATTTAAGCCTTTTGAGAAATCTTGCGCTTGTTGGCCTATTTGTACTCGGATTAGGTTTGTTTTTTTACTTTAACAATAATCAAGAAGTTACTCCACCAAAGATAACTCCACAAACTGACCCTTTTTTAGGCCAAATGGTACTTGTATCAGGTGGTAGTTTCGACATGGGCAGTAACGAGGGCGGCACTACCGCAAAAACCTTGCGTAGTGTTACGGTAAGTAGTTTTTATATGGGCAAAACCGAAGTAACCCAAGCCCAATGGCAAGCTGTGATGGGCAACAACCCCAGTTATTTTAAAAATTGCAATAATTGTCCGGTAGAGCAAGTTAGTTGGGATGACATACGGGTTTTTTTAAAAAAATTAAATGCTCAGACTGGTAAAAACTACCGACTACCTACCGAGGCCGAGTGGGAATATGCGGCAGGTGGGGGCTCTATCAACCGCACCAGATTTGGTAATGGGAAAAATATTTTAGACCCCGATGAAGCAAATTTTAATGGTAGTGTCGATTCTAAAACAGATTATTCGGTAGTAGGCAAGTTCCGAGCCAAGACGACTCCAGTGGGTAGCTTTAGCCCCAATGCTTTGGGCTTGTACGACATGACTGGTAATGTAGAGGAGTGGTGTGACGACTGGTACAAAGATTACTATGGCAGTACTGGTCTTCCTGCTAACACTTATTTGGTTATGCGTGACGGTAACTGGCAGGACGGCCCAGTGAAAGTCCGAAAAGCCATTAGTAGTATCAATCTTCCTACGAGCAAGTACAAAACTGTTGGGTTTCGGTTAGTCCTCTCTCAGTAAACAGTATTTGCCTTGTCACCCTGACGATAGGAAGGGTCAAGAGCCGCTGCGTGCGTGGGGCCAACGATAGATGCTTCCTATCGTCAGCATGACAAGGGGAGGCGAAGAGCCAGCAGCCGATGCGTGGGTGAAGCCAACGATAGATGCTTTCTATCGTCAGCATGACAAGGGGAGGCGAAGAGCCAGTAGCCGTTGCGTGGGTGAAGCCAACGATAGATGCTTCCTATCGTCAGCATGACAAGGGGAGGCAAAGGGTCAGTAGCCGTTGCGTGGGTGAAGCCAACGATAGATGCTTCGCTTCGCTCAGCATGACAAAGAAGACACCCAACTGCTACAAAGGCCAGAGGAAGGGTGGGATTGCATAGTCCCCAGAGGCAGAAAACACCCTTGATATTTACTTTACAAAAACCAAACCTACTATTTTTATGACCAGAACCATTGCTACCGTTCCAGCCGTGCTTTGTTCGTGTGGAG
>JAYVJH010000333.1:0-4129 GCA_043769455.1 Runella sp.
ACAGATATTGAAATTATATTTAATGAATTGCATAACAGACTTTTACAATCTATTGATTATAATTTCTTATACCTGCAAAAAATCGTCACGTAGAGTGAAATACGAGGTAAACACTCTCTAATTATCATAAACTCAAATACGCCTTAAAGTCATCAAAATTTTTGCTCATTGTTGTCGCTACTTTTGGCAACGACAACAAGGCCGATAGCCGCTCTGGAACGGCTGGCTGTGTGCCAATGGCGGCCTCGACAGTGTTCAAAAACTTGGCATAATGTGCCGTTGAGAGTACAATGCCAGTAAAATCTTGTTTGGTTTGTTTTCTATAATCTTCCAATCCCAAATAGGCCACAGCCGTGTGCGGACACATCACGTACTGGTTTTGGTCATATACTTGGCGCATGGCTGCACGGGTTTGGTCGTCGTTGTACCATGCTCCCGAAATTAGGTTTTTGACTGCCGCCCAGTCGTCATCAAAAAAGCGAGTGAGGCGCACAAAGTTGCTCGGATTACCTACGTCCATGGCATTTGAGATGGTTTCTACTGACTGAACGGGGTTATAATCGCCTGATTCTAAATAGTTTGGCACTACGTTGTTGCGATTGGTTGTAGCTATAAACTGATGTACGGGCAAGCCCATTTTATATGCCAACATTCCTGCACTCAAATTACCAAAGTTACCACTCGGTACCGAAAACACAACTGGCAAACCAGCCTCTTTGACTTGGGCATAAGCCCTAAAATAATAAAACGACTGCGGTATAAGCCGTGAGATGTTGATAGAGTTGGCCGAAGCTAAGTTGTATTTTTTGTTTAAATCAGCATCTAAAAAAGCCTGTTTGACCAACGCCTGACAGTCGTCGAAAGTACCGTCAATTTCGAGTGCGTGGACGTTACCTCCCAAAGTCGTCAGTTGTTTTTCTTGAATGTCGCTCACTTTGCCACTTGGGTACAAAATCGTTACCGAAATACCTGGCACGTTATGAAACCCCTGCGCCACAGCCCCACCCGTGTCGCCAGAGGTGGCTACCAATATTTTGATTTCTTTTTGAGATTTTACCAAAAAATACGACATCAAGGCCGCCATAAACCGTGCGCCAAAGTCTTTGAAAGCCATCGATGGCCCATGAAACAACTCCAAAACGTGGGTATTGCCAGACAATGAAACGACTGGGGCATCGAACGAAAAAGCGTGTTCGACTATTTGCCTAATATCTGTATCCGAAATATCATCAGCCAAAAGTGTTTTAGAAACCTCAAAGGCTATTTCATTAAAAGTCAAGTTATTGATGTTATCAAGAAACGATTTTGAAACAGTCGGAATAACCGTTGGCATATATAGGCCGTTGTCGGGTGGAAGGCTCTTAAAAACCGCTTCTTCGAGGTTGGCCGTCAAGTTTTTAGTTTTGGTACTATATAAAAGCATTGTATGGAAATAATGGTGGTGTCTGATTTTGTTTTGCCGCCACAAAGATAACGGATTAGGGCTTGGCGAAGGTGGGGAATTAGTATTCCGTCAAGCTGGAACAAAAGCTGAATAGAATTACAAAAAGTTCATTGTTATTACGTCCGCCGCACTTTTGCCAAATCCCTTGTTGTGTACCGTTTTTTTGTCGCACCGCTATAGTGTTAGTTTATTTTAAACAGTTTATTGTCTTGTGATAATGAGAGTACTTCAAAGTCACTAATGTCAATATTTGAAGGTATTTTGTCCCTTAAAATAGGTACTATATATTGTCCGTTGATACTATTTGCAACTTCAACTATTGTGTTAAGTTGGTTGTCGTGAATAGTCTCAAGTTGGTCGTGCATAATAAAATGCAGGCATTCAATGTCCAGTTTGTCTGCAAATTCAATGTAGGCAAAATCAAAGGCAGCTATTTGTCCTTTTTTCTTTCCCGTGCTTGGATTTCCTTCAAGGTTGGTAACGATAAGTTCGTATCCCTTTTCATTTTTTTGAGAACTTAGTAAATATGTCTCGCCATAAAGTCTATTAGACATTACAGAAAAATATTTATTAAACTCGGTAATTCGATTTTGAATTTGGCTGTCTTTTGATGAAATGCCTTGATTTATTGCATTTAAATTTTCATCAATTTGAGACAATTTTTCTTGTGAGTAAAGCCACAACCTTTTTTGCTCTTCTAAATTTCCTTTTCTCTCAAATTGTTTATTTAATTCTAAAATAGTTTTTTCAAAATCTTCAACTAAAGCAGACTTATTTAATGTCTCTGTTAATTTGTCTTCTGCGTTGCGTAGAATTGTAATTTCGGATTTGACTTTTCTTATTTGTTGTTCAATCTCTGGAAGTTCTTTAGTAATATATTCTAACTTTTCAGAAATTAAATCATTATGAAATTTAACGGTATCTTCAAAAGATACTTGAATAGTTGAGATTAGTGATTTTGCTTTTTCGTAAAGCGATTTGATTTGAGATGTATCAATTTGGGTGTATTCTTGCTCTAAATCTTCTTTACTTTCATTGATTAAATCTTTCCTAATTTCTAATCTACTTAATTCTGTTGCATTCCTATTTAGTTTAAACTTAATCTCGTTAAGTTTATCAATGTCAGAACTATAATTTTGATTAAGGTTAAATTGGCTTTTTCTTTGATTTAACTCTTCAATTTTTCCATTTACAAGAATTAATTGTTGCTCTATCAAAGAAAGTTCACCCTCTTTCTTCAATCTTTTTTGAAAGCCCTCTTCTTTCTTTTTGTCTAATGATAATCTTTCTTTCTCCTTATGGCTGTCAGTACTTATCCCTAACCAAAATAGGTAAAGGGCTTCATAAACTTCTGAACTAGCAAATGAATTTAAAACTTTGACAATGTTTATCATCTTGTTTTTCTCATCCCTAATATTTTTAGAAATTATCTGGCGAAATGTTGGATTATCAACTTCAGAATTAAAGATTTCCTTTTTTAAGGCTTTTTCAAAATCCTTATTATTAGTTATATTTTCTCCGTTTATTTCCTGTAACTTTTTTGTACGAGGTAAAAAGTTTTTTCTAATTGTTACTGTATGCTTTGCCGCACTATCTAAAGTATCAACTAAAACAACAGTAATAATAATTTCATTTTCTTTTAAAAAATTTTCGATTGTGGTATTAGCCTGCTTGTTAAATTCCGTGTCTTGATAAATATTTTTACCATCAGCACCGAAGCAATAATCTACCAATCTTAAAACAGTCGTTTTGCCAACATTATTACCTGTAGTTTGCTGCGAACTATTTACAGGGGTTTCATCCACAATTAAGTTTATTCCCTTGTGAAAGGAAATATCTCTTACTATAGAGCCTTTGTTTTGTATGATGACTTGCTTTAGAAACATTTTATAATCAATCCTTTATTTCCTTTTTTAATAACTTGTAATATAAATAGCCAATCTAAAACAAGTGAAAATAAATTTAAAGTTATTTTGTTTAATTTATTTACCGACAAGAATAGGTCGAAATAATCAACTTCGTTTTGATTAAGTGAGTTGAGAACTTCAATTACTTTTCCACCTAAGTAATATAAATCTCTTTCAGGGTTTATGTTTTTATTTACTATCATAACTTAGGTGGCTCTTCTAAAATATTACAACGCATAAAAGCATCAACCATAACAATTAACAAACTTATTTTTATAGCTTCAATTGGCAAATCTGAATTTGGATTGCTTGAATTGTCTATAATTTTCCATAATTCATTTTCTACACTTTCAATTATAGTATCAGCATTGGCTCTAATCGCATCTATGTCTTTAAACTTCCCTTTTTCTTTTAAATAAATTGATTTTATATTTTGAAGTACGAATTCTTTTTTAGTCGAACCCTGTTTTTCAATCTCTTGGTAAAGTTTATTTAGTTTTCCTTGGAAAACAGCATATTCTTCTATGATAGGTTTAAAAAGAATTACGTTGTTGTATAAAATTTTCTCTTCAGTATCTGGTGCATTTGTTGGTTCTGTAGTAGTTGTGTCTCCAAATATTTGCTTTCCAACAAAGCCAATAACTACATTAAGTGCAGAAGGATTTTTAATAAGTATGTTATTACAATATGTAAGACAAGTTTAAACTAAAAAAAGCATGGTTGGGTTATCAAGTTAAAGTAACTACAAATCAACCAATATCCCTCCCATGCAAGATTT
>JAYVJH010000334.1:0-1674 GCA_043769455.1 Runella sp.
AAACTTGACAATCATGTGGGAGCTATAAAATTCTATTTATGCTACCATAACTTGAATCATTCCATGGGACTCTTAGCACCATAAAAATAGCACTACCTGTTTTTGAACGAAACAGGTACAGAGTCCCACTCCTTAACGGCTGGCTTAAAGTCTTCGCAGCTCAACGCAAAACCCAAGTAATACAAAAAATCAAGACTTTTGGCTTTGTTGGAATAGCTCAATATCGCATTTTTTTTGAGGCCCGCCTCAATTTTTGTTGTTGGGTCTTTGATATAAAAAATCAGTGTGTCTATTGTATTACGTTTGGTTGTTTGATACAGTAGTTTTCGGATAGTAGCCTCGTCTATTTTATTGTCGAAATATTGCCGCCAATCCTTTACATTTTGTTCGTTAAAATTGGTCGTAAAATCTGGCATATTTTCCGATGATTTGCCTACATAAAAGCCCAGCGCACTCCTATAAAATGGTTTAAGCCGCGGTTGCACATTGGCCACCTCGGGTACAAAAAGCGACCGATTGAAGTCTTCGTAATAATCGCCACCAGAACAGAGACTCATAAAAAGCACTAAAATACTAACGGAAGTAAGCGCAGATTTGATTGATTTGTTCATGGTCGAAACGGCTAAGATTGTGTTGGTCTAAATCGTAAAAAATAAGATGTTCAGGTGGTCTTTTTAGGTGTTTAGCTACCTGCTTGGCTGCTTGTTGGCACAGTTCTGGTGAGATGATGTCTACTTTAATTTCGTCATTTTCTCTCAAATAATACCCCCCAATATACTGCCCTTTTTTGATTTTATATGTATTTTGGCCTATTTTTTCAAACGTTATTGTATCGTTGTAAACAGCTAAGTTCGGCTTACTGATGAGGTGCTTTATTTTTTGGTTGTGGTAATGAATCGCCCATGAAAACAAAGGAAGAGCCAAATCTAATGGCAAAGTATAGTCTCTGACCGAGCGTACATACCGTTGTGCTGTTTCATAATCATAAATTGAGTTTTGGGAACGGTCGCCCAGTTTGCCCATATTATAAAACATCAACACGCCTCCATCAACAGGTGGCACGCCCGTTTTGTTGGCATATTTGACCTGATGTAAACGAATAGTGCAAGTTAGTTTTGTTTGTAAATAGCTGTCTTTCAGTGTTTTGAGCAGTAAAAAATACTTGTCTCTTGTCGAGTCCGACCAGTCGCAATCTATCTGGATTTCGATGAGTGGGTATTTGTTATTTTTATTGATTTGGTCAATCAAGTTGGCGATATGCTGACTCAATGGCTTGATATCAGACAGTTTAGTTTTTTGTAATGATTCGTTTGTGATAAATACCACAGGCACAATCTCAACAGAATGTGCAAGGCTATCTTCAAAAATGAGTTTGGCCGCAGGTACAACTTTCTGCTTGGCTTCGTCCCATTTTACATCAAAATATTTGAGATAGATACGCTTAGTTTTGAGCGATTTAAGTTCTTGTTTTTCTGTGTTGGAGAGTCTAAACGTAGAACGCCAGTAATAAAACGAAGGCACGGGCAATGGCCTCGACTGACAGGCAGGCAAGCCTATAACAATCAAGATTACAGCAATACTTTTTAGTAAATTCATTCACAAAAATAACAATTCAGTTTACCGTTAAATAAGTTTAGGTACAGAATTTTCAAAAAAATCGTTATTTTTGTGCTT
>JAYVJH010000335.1:0-1835 GCA_043769455.1 Runella sp.
AAACTTGACAATCATGTGGGAGCTATAAAATTCTATTTATGCTACCATAACTTGAATCATTCCATGGGACTCTTAGCACCATAAAAATAGCACTACCTGCAATTTTAACACTTTTACATTTTGCAGTTTGATATTTATCATTTTTCTGTTCCTGCGGCCCGTACCAAACAACATAATGCTCTAAGTTGCCCTCCATCTGTACATGTAAGATAGTTGGCTGGTTATGTTCGATGAGAGCTGCAATGTCGGCATCGCAGCCTTCTGTCTCCAAATCCAGCGATGGGCCAGCCTGATAAAGCCCAAGTAGAGTAGTGCCTTGTGGGGTAGTGCCGCTGAGCTCTCGGAGGCGTTCCAGAGAGGCATCGCCACCATAGTAGCGTATCAAGGAGCGCAAGCAAGCCACGCCACAGTCGGACGAGTCTTGTTGAAGCACAAAGGTATTTTGTGCTTGTTTGTGAAGTTGCTTCGTCATAAAATCTTACTGTACGTTGTTGATGATAGTAGCCGTTTTGACCACTCCATTGTATTTTTTGAGTAATTTGCCACTACTGCCATACAGCAGCGAGTTGGGTGTAGAAGTCATACCCAGCAAAAGTTGGCATTGGTGCGTACTGTCTCGTACTATCGTTAGGTTGGGATGTTGCTCAAAACCATACTGTTGCCGACATTTGAGCAGAGCATTTGTGTTTTCGGACGAAATAAGTAGGACTTCAATACCCGAAATCGAGGTTTTGTTTTGCGACAAATCACGGAGTTGCATTTGGCAATATTCACAATCTGAATCAAAATATAGTAGCCACACGGGCTTGTTTTGAAACTCTTGTGAAGTAACAACCTGACCATCTAAGCCCTCAAACCGAAAGGCTGGCAGTTGAGCAGTACGCTCGGTAAGGGCTTTTTTGGACGTGATCTGATGCACAATGCCCCAGCCCAAGCACAGTAAGCCCAGTACCAAGCCCAAGAGCAAGGTATATTTTATAACCGATTTGTTCATTGTGATTTAGAGAAAAAGTAGTTCAGATTCGTCTATGCTATATCAAACGAGATTCGACCCACCCCGGCACTACGTGCCACCCCGCCCAAGCGGGGATTAAAGCGAAACTCAATTTATTTACGAATAACTCAATGTCAGAAACATAACCAACGCCACCCAAACAAGCAATCCAGACCCATACGACACCAAAACCAACTGCAAACCAGCCCCAAAAGTTATTTCTTGGCTTGTTACAAACTCCCCCTCTGGGGGCAGGGGGGCTGCTACTCCCCACGCCAACAACAACCAATACACCACCTCAAAAACATTGAAAACCTGCAACGGATACAACAGCCAAGGCTCTACGCTACCAACATCAAACAGATTGAGCAACGACAAAGGATAGAATAATTGCAAATCTTTGAGGGTATAGTCGGTTTGAATAAAAGCAAACCAGAGGATTTTGAGGATTGTTGGCACTATAAACACAAACTCGGCAACTAACGCCACTCCCCACATTTTTTTAAACTCAAAGCGGTTGTTGATGAAAAATGTGCCAATACTCAAGCAACACGCTACCAAACATAGCTTGACAGCATAAAAAACGGGAATGATAGCATAGCTCAACCACTCCCATTTTTTACCATTAGCCAACATTTCTTCAATTTGTTCGTAACTTAATTGTTCTGCATAAAATCCAAAATATATATTCTCATCTACCAGAATATATTCATAAAGATATGCAAAAAGGAAAAAACGCCCGAAACACTCTACCCTACTAAAAACAAAATTTATTAGGTACAGAAAACGGGAAGTGCGAATTTTGTGGTAATCACACTACATAAAATCACACCTCCCATGA
>JAYVJH010000336.1:0-2999 GCA_043769455.1 Runella sp.
CCTGACAATTACTTTGGCCTTAGACATCAAAGGGCTCGAAACGGTAACTGTAATCGGAAGTCGCTCGAGTGTGGCTCGTACCAAAACAGAAACACCAACGCCAATAGACGTGATTTCGAGCAAAGAGTTAGCATCTACTGGTCAAACAGATTTGACACAAATGGTCAATTTTGTTGCACCATCGTTCAACTCTGCCCGTCAGACTATTGCCAACGGTACCGATCACATTGACCCCGCTACCTTGCGAGGCTTGGGGCCTGATCAAGTTTTGGTGTTGATAAATGGCAAACGCCGCTATACAACGGCACTCGTAAACGTAAACTCAACCGTGGGGCGTGGGTCGGTTGGGACCGACCTCAACGCCATACCACAAGGTGCAATAGAGCGGGTAGAAATATTGAGAGATGGCGCAGCCGCTCAATATGGCTCTGATGCCATTGCGGGGGTTATCAATATTGTGTTGAAAAAAAATATCAATCAGCTCAATGTCAGCAGCCAAGCTGGGGAAACTTACTCAGGCGATGGCCAAACGTACTTGACCAATTTGAATTATGGTTTGGGATTGGGCAAAAAAGGTGGCTACTTAAATCTCACTGCCAATTATTCGTTTCGTAACCCAACAGACAGGTCTGGCGAATACAACAATACGGTTTACAGAGCCGCCCTGCCTGCCACTCGTTTTGAGGGTTTTCCGTTTTCAGTGCCGCTAACGGTCGCTCAAATAACAAACAAAACTGCCGACGATGGACTGGTGGCTACCAATAACTTTGACCGATATAACATGATTGTCGGTAACTCTAAGTCGGTTAATTTTGGCGGTTTTTATAACATGAGTTTGCCCATCAACGACAAATGGTCGGTGTATTCGTTTGGAGGTCAGAGCCAGCGATATGGCCGAGCGGCAGGTTTTTATCGGTATCCCAACAACGTGAGAGCCAGCAACTTGGCTCAACTTCCAAATGGTTATTTGCCATTTATCGAAACCAACATCAAAGACAAATCTATTGCGGCGGGTATTCAACGAACCGATAAAAACGGTTGGAATTTTGATTTGAGCAGCATCTATGGTGGCAATTCTATTGCTTTCGATGTCGATAATTCTATCAATGCCTCGATGCCAGGTACAAGTTCGCCCACGCATTTTTATGCCGGCAAATTGACCTTCAACCAAAGTACAACCAACGTCAATGTGTCCAAGCCGTTTTATAATTTAGGCTTTGCCAAATTCTTGAACATCGCTTTTGGTTCTGAATTTAGAATTGATAATTACCAAATACAAAACGGCCAAGAAGAATCTTGGAAAGACTATAATCCTGTGGGTACTTCGGCGGCCAATCTCAAAGGGGCTGGTGTTCAGGTTTTTGGTGGTTTTCGGCCTTCTAATGTCGTAAATGTCAATCGGTCTAACATTGGGTTATATACCGACATAGAGTCTGATTTGACAGAAAAACTATTGGTAGGAGTGGCGGCACGTTACGAAAATTACAGCGATTTTGGCTCAAATCTATCTGGCAAACTGACGGCTCGTTACAAATTCTCTGACCTGTTTTCATTGCGTGGTAGTGTCAATCGAGGTTTTAGAGCGCCGTCTTTGCACCAAAAACATTTTAGTTCTGTTTCTACACAGTTCATTACCGTAGCAGGGGTCAATCAGCAAAGAGAGGTAGTAACAGTCAGAAATGACGACCCCATTACCAAAAACTTAGGTATTCCGACCCTCACGCCCGAAACGTCGTTGAGTTATAGCATTGGTTTTACGTCGAATATTGCCAAAAAACTCATCTTAACGGTTGATGCCTACCAAATAGACATCAAAGACAGGGTAGTTATCTCAGGCCGTTTTTCGAGTACTGTTCCGCAGTTGGCTTCTTATTTTGTGGGAACTGGCGTAACCGAAGCCCAGTTTTTTACCAATGCCATTGATACCCAAACCAAAGGCTTAGATGCCATTTTGACCTACACCGAAAAAATGGGTACAAACCAAGACTTGACATTTAATGCGGCCTTGAACCTAAACGAAACAACGATTCTGGGCGGTGCCACGGGCATACGCACACCCACCCAACTACAAGGACTTGGCGAAATATTGTTGAACAGAGAAGAGCGAGGGCGGTATGAGGCGAACCAGCCCAAAAGTAAAATTATTTTATCGGGCAATTATAGAATCAATAAATTCAATGTGCGTATTCAGGCCACTCGTTTTGGTGAAATAGCCACTATTGCGCCCGCAGATGCAGCCCAAGACCAAGTTTTTGCGGCCAAATGGATTACCGACGTATTGGCGGGCTACCAGATTTCTAAAAATGTTAAATTATCGGTTGGGGCCAACAACCTGTTTGATGTTTATCCTGACAAAGTATATGACCCCCGCCTGACCAATGACGGTACAGTGGTTTATAGTCGTTTTGCTACTCAGTTTGGGTTCAATGGGGGCTATTATTTTACTAACCTAAATTTTACGTTTTAAACCGATGAAGTCAAGACACAAAGCACTGTTGTTGCTCATCAGTTTATCGACCATTACATACATCGACCGAACTTGTATTTCGTTGGTAGCGACCGATATTAAGGCAGACCTAAAAATTGGAAATGATACTTGGGGCTGGATATTGAGTGCTTTTGCGCTGGCTTATGCCTTATTTGAGCTACCAACGGGCGTGATGGGCGACCGAATTGGCCCCCGAAAAACCCTTACTCGGGTAGTGGCTTGGTGGTCGGCTTTTACGTTTGCAACGGGTCTTGCTTTCAACTGGCTTTCGATGCTCGTCATCAGATTTTTGTTTGGTGCAGGCGAAGCAGGAGCATATCCCAACGCTTCAATCGTTGTTTCTCGGTGGTTTCCCAAACAAGAAACGGGTCGTGTGCAAGCCTATATTTGGGGTGCTGGTCGAGTTGGTGGTGTGCTGGCCCCGTGGATAGTGATTCCGATTGCCGCACACTATGGTTGGCGAATGTCGTTTTATGTGCTGTCTGTCATTGGCATTGCTTGGGCTGTGATT
>JAYVJH010000337.1:0-3404 GCA_043769455.1 Runella sp.
TATTTATTGTTAGAAATGATACTACCAGCCGACGATGAGAATGAAATTGAAACAAAAAATAAACTGTCGAGTGTTACGCCCATTGTAGTAGAACGTCAAAACGAAAGCTCGTGGCTCACAAAGTCATTACAGACAATGGCAACAACGGTGTTATTGGCATTAGCTAAACAAAAATTAGGCGATTTTTTGGCCACACAAACAAAATCGAATGCAACAGAAAATACTAACCCAGCTTCGTAACAATAGACAAAACAACGTCAAGTCATTTGCCGTACTACTCGACCCCGACAAGATAGAACTGGAGACATTTCCGTTTTTGCTGGCAGAGAGCGTGCGTGCAGAAGTTGATTTTTTCTTTGTCGGTGGGAGTCTTATTACTAACTTTACGATGAAAGAAATCGTGGCGGCCATTCGTGAGCATACTCAAATTCCTGTTATTATTTTTCCAGGCCACAGTCTGCACATTGAGCCAACTGCCGACGCTATTTTGTTGCTTTCGCTTATTTCGGGGCGCAATGCCGAGCTACTCATAGGCCAGCACGTGGTGGCTGCCCCACTACTCAAACAGAGTAAACTCGAGGTATTGCCAACAGGTTATATGCTCGTTGAGAGCGGTCGGCCTACTACTGTTTCGTACATCAGCAACACCACCCCCATACCTCACGACAAGCCAAGCGTAGCAGCTTGCACGGCCCTCGCTGGCGAGCTTCTCGGGCTTCAACTTATGTACTTAGATGCTGGTAGTGGCGCACAAAAACCAGTATCTGCCAAGATGATTGCCGCAGTGAGGCACACTGTCGATACCCCCATCGTGGTAGGTGGTGGCATCAATACCATCGAAAAAGCATACACTGCCCTCGAAGCAGGCGCAGATGTGATTGTGGTTGGCAACGGCATCGAAGAAAATCCCGACCTGCTGGCCGACATCAGCCGAGCCGTAAAAGAGTTTAATGGCCAACTGGTATAAATTGCCTACCAACAGTACATCTACGGTGTTGTTTTTTGACCATACAACACAAATAAAATTAACATTCCAGCCAACAGTAGTTTTGGCGAATTAGCTATTGATATTTTGGCAGCACCAACTCGGGCAGGCAAAATAATCAATGCTGTTTTTGTTTTGGAAGGCAATAGAAATAATATGGCTACCGTGGACGGTTCGCCGTAGCGATTGTGTCTTCACAAACTACTTATTTTTCTTAACTAAACGACATTGATATAGCTACTATAAACTAAATCAAAATACTGATAACTAAACAATTAACCAAGATATGAAATTAAAATTATTGTTTTTATTGTTTTTAAGTCAATTGGCTTTTGCTCAATCTGAAATCACGTCATTTCTTGATTCCAAGTTTGTACATTATAGCCAACTATCTGACAAAATATGGAAATATGCCGAACCTGGCTATCTGGAAGACCAAACTGCGACTGCTCTCATGTCTGAACTAATTGAAGCTGGATTTTCTGTAAAAAAAGAAGTCGGTGAAATACAAACAGCTTTTGTGGCGAGCTACGGCAGTGGCTATCCTGTAATAGCTATATTGGCAGAAATGGACGCATTACCAGGACTGTCGCAAGAGGCCATACCTACTCGCAAACCATTGACAGCCAAAGGCTACGGCCATGCTTGCGGGCATAATCTTTTTGGTGTAGGCTCAGTGGCAGCGGCAGTGGCTATCAAAAACTGGTTAGAAAAAACCAAAACAAAAGGAACGATTAGACTCATAGGAACACCTGCCGAAGAAGGGGCGGGCGGAGGTAAAACATATTTGGTAAAAGAGGGCGTTTTTAAGGACATAGACGCTGTACTACATTGGCACCCCGGCGACAACAACAATGCCAGCCCCAATTCTTCGTTGGCATATCGAGTGGCCAATTTTAGCTTTGAAGGTCTGGCTGCTCACGCATCGGCAAGCCCCGAAAAAGGTCGGTCGGCATTAGATGCAGTCGAGGCCATGAACTATATGACCAACATGATGCGAGAGCATATTAGCCCCGAAACCCGCATTCATTATGTTATCAAAAATGGTGGATTGACCTCAAACATTGTTCCCGACTATGCCATGGTCGAATATACCATCAGACACCCCTCGGCCAAAGGCCTGGAAGAAGTCTGGCAACGGCTACTCAAAACGGCACAAGCGGGGGCATTGGGTACAGAAACTAAAATGAGCCACGAGATTTTGGCAGGACTTTACAACCTACTCCCCAACGATGTATTAGCACTTGAAATGCAAAAAAATTTGGAAAAAGTAGGTGGCATAAAGTACGACCAAGACGAAGTATTGTTTGCCGAAAAACTACAAAAAACAGTATTTTCGCAAACAATAATACCAATAACCACCGCCAAGGAGGTTTTGCCTTATCAATCGGGGCTATCTTTTCCAGCATCTACCGATGTTGGCGATGTAAGCTGGGTTGTGCCTACGGCTGGGCTGTCTATCGCTACATGGGTACCAGGCGTACCAGCACATAGCTGGCAAGCCGTAGCGTGTAGCGGCATGAGCATTGGCCACAAAGGCACAATAAATGCGGCCAAAACGATTGGAATGACGGCTGCCGTTTTGTTTCAGCAAACAATAATTATCGAAAACGCTAAGGAAGAACTCTACAAACGCCGTGGCTCAAAAACATTTGAGTATAAATCTTTGGCTGGCAACCGCAAACCTCCGTTAGATTACAGAAAATAGTCTGCCATAATATTCATAAAAAATCAACCAAATTTTTAAATTTTGTTATATTTGTCAAAAAACAAAAAATAAACCACGAATGACGAGCCATTTAGACAAACTTACCCCAAGAGAAATCGTTGCCGAACTCGATAAATACATTGTAGGCCAACACGATGCCAAACGAAATGTAGCCATCGCCCTCCGAAACCGATGGAGGCGTATGAATAGCTCGGAAGAAATGCAGGCAGAGATTATTCCTAACAATATTTTGATGATAGGAGCAACAGGTGTAGGCAAAACAGAAATCGCTCGCCGATTGGCCAAAATTGCCGATGCACCATTTGTAAAGGTCGAAGCCTCGAAGTTTACCGAGGTCGGTTATGTAGGCCGAGACGTAGAAAGTATGGTCAGAGATTTGGTCGAGCAGTCGGTCAATATGGTAAAAACGGCAAAAAAAGAAGAAGTAAAAACCAAAGCGCAAGAAATTGTCGAAGAAATTATTTTGGACACACTTATTCCTGCCGTCAAAAAACCAAAAGGAAGCCGCAAAGCGGCTACTGCCGAAACCGAAACCACAGATACCGAGTCAATATCTGATGCCGAACTAAACGAAAAAACCCGTGCCAGATTTAGAGAAAAACTCCGCAATGGCGAGTTGGATGAGCGGCTGATTGAGATAGACATACAAGGTTCGGGTTCGTCGAGTATCAGTGTCATGGGCGGGCCAAT
>JAYVJH010000338.1:0-4385 GCA_043769455.1 Runella sp.
TAGTGAGTATATAGTACGGTGTCGTGAGTTAAATACAATACTGTTAATCAGCAAGTTATTAAAATAAAAATACCGTATTACTTTTGAATAAGTACTTAAAAGGCTTCTCTTTGAGCGAAAGCTTCCGCAAAATAAATTTTCCATATAAATTAACGAAAAATTAAATAAAACTATCCCTTGGGTGCTGGGCGTGGTGGACGGTTGGGATTAGAATTGTTACCGTTACCTGCACCATTTCCGCTTTTCTTTTTGTTATTGTTGTTATTATTTCGTCGCTCTCGGTCTTTGCTACTGTATTTTTTGTCCATTCGGTCCAGATCACTATTGATTTTACCAACTGGTATAGCCACCACCTCAGCCGTTTCCATCACATCGAGGGCTGCTGGTTTTTCCCCTTTTTTGTTTAAAACTTGAATGGCTTTGACTTGGTCTATGGCCACTGGGTGCCAGTTGGTATAGTCGTTTTCATAGCCAAACCACATGATTCGCTTGAAGATGTCAGTTTTTTGAAGAAACGCATTACCTTTTTGAGTTTGGAGCGGTACGTCCACGTGTGGAATATCTTTGAGTGCGTCCACATAAGTTTCGAGTTCGTAATTGAGGCAACATTTTAGTCGCCCACATTGGCCTGACAACTTTGTCGGATTGAGCGATAAATTTTGATACCGAGCTGCAGAGGTTGTAATATTTTTGAAGTCTGTGAGCCACGTTGAGCAACATAATTCACGACCGCACGCACCAATACCGCCAATTCGGCCAGCTTCTTGACGCAGACTTATCTGGCGCATTTCTACCCTAATCTTAAACTCGCCTGCCAGCAGCTTAATAAGTTCTCTAAAATCGACACGGTCGTCGGCAGAATAAAAAAACGTAGCTTTGGTGTTGTCCGACTGAAACTCAATGTCTGAAAGTTTCATGTTGAGTTTTAGATTTTTGGCAATTTCGCGAGTACGATACAAGCAAGGCGAATCTCTGTTGATGGCCTGTTCGTGTTTTTCGAGGTCTTTGGCTGTCGCAATCCGATAAACGCTTTTGATGGCTTCGTTGTCTTTTACGCCTTTTTTTACCATCTGCAACCGCACCAACTCACCCTGCAACGACACATACCCAAGGTGATAGCCCGAAGCCATTTCGCACGCCACAAAGTCGCCAGTAGTGATGGCAAGTTTGTTGGTATTACGAAAAAACTCTTTGCGCCCACCTTTAAATTTTACCTCTACTACGTCAAACTGCTTACCCGACGGCACGTCCATGTCGCTCAACCAATCAAACACATTCATTTTGTTGCAGCCACCTGTGCCGCATGCGCCGTTGTTTTTACAGCCGCCCACTGCTTTATCGCTGCTTCCGCAGCCACCTGTCGAACACGATTTACAAGACATATCTTTGGGAGTAGCCACAAACAAGGCATCACTGCTTGTTTGTTTGACCTACTTTATATTTATAGTTAAAAAATATCAAAACCGAGAGATTTATGGATTCTTTGAGACCACTCTCAGATTCAAAGTAACTGAATTTTGAGTTCAAAACCAATTTTTTGAACAAAAACATACATCGTTTAGGTAGCTTTGTTGATAGAATACTGCACCAAAAGCCTTAATTATACCTATTTTTAGCATATATTTGTACTTATCTTAACGACAAAGCCACACTGTTTTACGCCAATATTCTACATTCTTAAATTTACATTAGTCAATACTCATGCAATGGTCTGGTATTTTTTATGACAACACAGGTCGTCGTCGTTGGGACTGGCACTTGTTGGTTTTCTTCTTAAATGTGTTTTTGGTTGTTTGGGGCTACAGCTTGAGAGGGCCTGCGTTTCAAGCGGTCAAGGGTTTTCGATCGGGGCTTGTGTTTGCATCGTTGTTCGGTCTTTTTTTTACTCAAAATACTGCCAAATATTTATTTAATGAGAGCAAAAATTGGGTTTTATGGGTTTTCGTGCTTCTCAATTTAATAGTTGTACCGTTTAGTGTCGATTTTTTTCGTAGCATCGAGCGGCTATTGGCTTGGTTGCCGTTTATGATATATATCAATTATTTTGTGGTATATCTTTTCAAACAATATTCCAAAGACGAAGCACGACTCAAACTATTAAAAATCTTCAATCTTTCATATTTTTATCCTGTCGTAATTTTGTTTATTTCGGGGGCTATATTTCAAACTCAAAACATTTATGGCCAAAATATATCTTTGTACAAAACCAACGTCATTGGCTGGGCCTGTACCATATTTGTACTGACGGGCTTTGACATCTATAACAACAGCAACGATAGACGTATTTGGGTAGGGCGGTTGTTTTTGACTGTGGCTCTAATTACTGTCTGGGGTATCGTTCTGACAGGCTCACGAAGCAGTTATGTGAGTTTGGCGGCGGCATCGGCGGTATTGGTTCTGCGAAGTAGCCGTATTTCTGTACAGTTCAAGAGCGTTATCATGGTTTTTATCTTGGGCTTTGCTTATTATATCATTGCCAGCCCCGACTCGGTCATTAACCTGCGCTCGCAATACGCCGACATACGTCAAGCCAAAGGCGAAATACGATTTGAACTCGCCCAAAAAGCCTTTGAAGCACTACTCAAATACCCAGGGCTGATTTTTACAGGTTTTGGTTTCGACAACTTTCGGGCAGGGTTATCTACTTATGGTGGCGTTCAGACCGATTTGGCTTCGCACAATTCCTACCTTGAATTGTTGTTTTCGACTGGGCTTTTTAGTTTTTTATTTTTTGTAATCATAATAGTATTCAATGCCTTCTTCAAATATATTATATTCGACAGCCAACAGTTTATTTTTATGCCCATGTTGCTCATCATTCCTTATTTTGAATCGAACCTCAACGCTGGGCAGTTTTTGTTTTTTCCATGGATGACCTTCTTGTTTTTTTACGCACACCTCACCTCCCCCCAGCAACCACTCAGCTTAACATCTCATTAACAATCATTGGTTTTTTATTAACAATGTATTCGAGAACAAGGCCGCACCTTTGTATCGCCTATTAAGGGTCAGTTTTTTTATCAATTCATTCTTAAACATCAAAAAAATGAAAAAGTCAATTTTCCTTTCCTCGCTTTTGGCCTTGGGAGTAGTGTCGGTTGTGTTTGCTGGTACGTTGTTTTCTGCTATCAAATGGGTAGAGACCGAGCATAACTTTGGCAAAATCGCCAAAGACAAGCCCGTAACTGCCGAGTTCAAGTTTACAAATTCTGGTACAGAGCCGCTCATTATCAACAATGCCCGTGGCTCATGTGGCTGCACGGGCGTAGAGTTTCCCAGAGAGCCTCTGATGCCCGGCACTTCGGGTGTTGTCAAGGCTACTTTTAATGCCGCCAGCGTTGGGACGTTCAACAAATCGGTAACGGTAGAGTCAAATGCCGAAGCTGGTACTGTCGTCTTACAGATTCAGGGCGAAGTAGTAGAGTAGGTTTGTGGTTTAGTAAAAAGAAACCCCCAACAGATACATATTTGTTGGGGGTTTCTTTTTGGGTAATGTCCAGACTGACTTTACTTACTTTTTTAGCAATACGCTTATATTTTCTTTAAAACAGTATGCGTGCATAATATTTTTTTCTAATTTTGGGAAAAATACTACCAAATGAAATACAACAATAGGCTCAATCGGCTCATAAATACCATCAGCGAGTTTCCCGCCTATACACAAAGCTGGTTTAGAGACTACTCTATTGGCAAAATGGTTAAGTTTGTAGGCACTGCTAAAATCCATTTTGAAAAAATGACTTGCCACGAAGTCGTTTTGACATTGGCCAATGCCCCCAAAGTTCAAAACCACATTGGGCAGATTCATGCCGCCGCCACTACCCTACTGGCCGAAACTGCAACAGGCATGATAGTAGGTATGAACATACCCGACAATAAACTACCGCTCATGAAAAGCCTGACGGTGCATTTCACCAAACGCAGCCAGGGCGCACAACGAGCAGTATCCACACTTTCAGACGACCAAATAGCACTCTTACGAACTGCCGAAAAAGGCGATATGATTGTGCCAGTAACAGTCCACGACGAAGTCGGTACAGAGGTCGTCAAAGCCGATATATGTTGGGCTTGGATTTTGAAAGATAAAAAAAAGTAAAATCTTTGCCAACGTTTTATAACGTGGCTCAACGACTTATTTAACCCAAATATTCAATCATTCAGTAACTGATATATGAACCGTTCTATCAAAAAAGTAGCCGTACTTGACTCGGGTATTATGGGCAGCCATTTTTGTGTCAATATGTAGCCAAGATTTACGAAGCAATTATTTGGACTGTCCGGTTTAACCAAGTGTCTATTTAAAAAAAATTCAACTATTTTCTGTTTTCAAATTTTAACTATAACTTATTTTAACAAGTTCATTGTTTTGATTTATATTTGCTGTA
>JAYVJH010000339.1:0-5810 GCA_043769455.1 Runella sp.
CTTGACAATCATGTGGGAGCTATAAAATTCTATTTATGCTACCATAACTTGAATCATTCCATGGGACTCTTAGCACCATAAAAATAGCACTACCGAAAAGTCTATTGAGGCATCTATTGTTTCGGCTTATACTCCTTTAAAGTCATATACTTGGACTTACTGGAATGTTAGCGAGTGTGTTTCTGATGAGATGTTCAAGATGGCATACGAATTTTTTGGGGAATTTACCCCGATTGATAAACACATCTTTTCGCCCAATAATGAACTACTACGTGATATTTGGAATGACTGCTACACAGGCATAGGCAACTCCAATTCTTCGCTCGAAATGCTGACAAGTGCATCTGATAAAGTAGCCACCAAACCAAAACTCATCGCCGAAGTACGAACACTTCGAGCTTTTTATCATTATTTGGCTTTGGATATGTTTGGCAATGTACCGATAGTAACAACAACCGACCAAAAAATACCTCCCACACAGGCTACTCGTAAAGCTGTTTTTGAGTTTTGCGAAACCGAAATCAAAGCGGCCATTCCGCTTCTGCCCAACACCGCCCCTATTGGCCGAGTAACCAAAGGCACGGCACTGGCACTGCTAAACAAACTCTACCTCAATGCCGAAATTTATAGCGGCACCGCCCGCTGGAACGACTGCATCAGCACAGCAGATGCCATCATCAATGCTGACCAATATAGCCTCGAAGCCAATTATTACGATAATTTTAAAATCCAAAACGAAAATAGCAAAGAAGCCATTTTTCAGATTCAGTTTTCAAGAAATATTGACTTGGGTTTCCCCAATCAAAATTTTTATATGCGGACATTGCACTACAACCAACTACCTGCCTCTCCGTGGAACGGCTTTTGTACTATTTCAGAATTTTATGACGCATTTTCAGACAACGACCCACGGCGGCAGGCTTTGTGGGTTGGCCCACAATATGTACCCATTACATGGCCAAAAGCCGCAACATCTGGTAACATAGTTAGGGACAGATTAGGGCGGCAACTTGTTTTTACAAAAAAAATATCACCGACTTTCTGGGAAGAACACGAGGGTGTACGAATTGTAAAATACGAGCCCGACACACAAGCCCCAGGTGGCCAAGGCGAAAACGATTATTTGATTTTTAGATTGGCCGATGTGCTACTGTCTAAGGCCGAGGCGCAGTTTAGATTAGGACAAAAAACCGAAGCCCTGCAACTCGTCAATCAAGTACGACGACGGGCGTACATGAACGACAAATCGGCTGACTTACAGAACCTTACGCTCATGGACATTTACAACGAGCGGGGTTTTGAGCTTTATTGGGAGGGTTTCCGCCGACAAGACATGATTAGGTTTGATACTTTCTGGGACGCATACACAAACAAGCCCGATACTCGCAAAGACAAAGCAAAAACGATACTGATGCCCATTCCAACAAGTGTATTAGCCCAAAACCCAAATCTAAAACAGAACTTCGGGTATTGACAAAATATAGTTTGCGGTGTTACTAAACAGATATACTAAGTACTTATTCAAAACTAATACGGTATTTTAGTTTTTATAACTTACTGATTAACAGCATTGTATTTAACTCACGACACCGTACTATGTACTCACGACTCCTCAAATAGCAAACTCGTTGATATTTATTTAACACTCTGTGTCGCTATATGAAGAAAAAACAGACAACAAAAACCTGAAATATTTTGAAGAGCAACGCAACTAAATGTGATATATCTAAACTATCACAATGTGGCTCAGACAACTATGTAGGCGCTTACAATGAGGCAATAAGACAGTCGGTATGGATTTTGTTTAGCAAAAAAAACGCATTAAAACAAAAATCTAAGCCACCTCTATCAGACCCCATGCTGATAAACCAAAAACACAAACAAAATGAGCCATAGCACATCTACAAAATGCCAGTAGAGTGTTATGAGTTTGATTTTGAGCTGATTGGGAGGATTGACACTGTACACGAAAGCATCGACATAAGTATAATTTTTGAGCGACTCCACAACCGCCCAACCCAAAGCCCCCACTCCACCCAAAATATGCAAAATGTGCAACCCCGACAACACATAAATAAAACCTGCCGAAGGATTATTGCTCATCGAAACCCCGCCAGATATAAGCTGCTGCCAACCAAACAGTTGTAAGATTATAAACAGCACACCCAAGCCCAGCGTGCAAGCCATCAAGACCCGATACTTGGTAAACTGGTCGATACGAAAAGATTTATTGGCAAAATGTAGCGTAAAACTACTGATGACAATGGCGGCAGTACTTATCAAAAACAACGATGGCAGCGGTACATTAACCCAGTTTGGGGCAGATTTACGCAACATATAAATCGCAATCAAGACCGTAAAAATCAGTACGCTACTGGTGATACCGAGCCACAGCAAAAAATTAAATGGCTCTCGGCGTTTGGTGAGGGGGTTGTTTTTGGTCATAAAAATGCTTTGTCGAGAATGGTCATAGGTTGTCGTTCTTGGTCATGTATTGTCAATAGCTTTTCGTTTTTCACTTCTCACTACACGTTTTTCACTGTATGCGTCCTTTCCAAACCATATAATTATCGTAATTGTTTGGCAATCTAGGTTCGGATTCAAAAATACCAAAAAGTGTTGAGCCTGAGCCTGTCATGCTTGCATAGCTGGCACCGCTGGCATAAAGCTGATTTTTGATTTGGGACAAAACTGAATATTTCTCAAAAAGTGCCGTTTCAAAATCGTTTTCAACGCAATCTTTCCAATCTGTAATCGGTAGTTTCAACGCTTCTCTAAGATCTATTTTAGATTTTTTTGGCTTCACACCGCCGTATGCCTCCGCCGTAGAGATGTGCAAATTTGGATAAACCAACACCAAGTATTTGCCTTTTATATCTATCTCAATGTTAGCGAACTGATCGCCTTTGTCGAAGCAATATTGTGGCTTGTTTTGAATAAAAAAAGCACAGTCGCTACCCAATCGTCGGGCGTAGTTTTCTAAATTATTTATACTAATTTTTAGTTCAAATTTATCGTTCAATAACTTCAAGGCAAAGGCCGCATCGGCAGAGCCTCCGCCCATTCCTGCACCAATCGGCACGTTTTTGAGGAGGTGCATGGCTACGGGCGGCAGGTCAAAATCGGCTTTGAGCAGGTTGTAAGCCTTGACACACAAATTGCCAGCTACATCGCCTGGAATGGCTATGCCCGATGAAGAAAAACTAAAATACTCTGCCTCAACGACTTCCAGCACATCGACCCAGCCCACAGGATAAAAACACGAAGCAATGTCATGAAAGCCGTCTGTCCGTTTTTGGATTATCTGTAAACCGATATTTATTTTGGCGTTGGCGAAGGTTATCATGAGTCTTGGGTATTGGGTATTGGGTATTGGCCTGCTTCGCAGGCACTTTTTACTCACGACCCATGACTAAATACTCACGACCCATGACTAAAATTGAAAATAAATAAATTGATTGGAATTAAAAACACCAAGAAAATAATTGGCCATAAAAATTATAACAAACAAAACCCAAAACCAAACTGTATTTTTGGTCGGAATCTGTAACAAATATTTTTCTTTCAAAACCAAAAATCCAATCAAAACCACACTAAACCACATCTCTACGGCGTTGAGTTGCGACTGTATTGGGTCGGTAAAAGAGAGCATTGCTATTTTTTTGAGTATCAAAAACGAGTTACGAACACTACCATTACCAACCGCAAAAAATACCCAAGTGAGCATAACCAAAACAAAAGTAAAAGCCACCTGCAAGCCTATATAAAGCGTATTTTTGGGAGTGGACAATTTAAAATATTTATCTCTGACTGAGGCCATTAGCAAATAAAAACCGTGTAGCCCACCCCAAATCACGAAGTTCCAACTGGCGCCATGCCACAGACCACTGACCAAAAACACAAACATACGATTGAAGTACGCTCGGCCTTCGCCCCGTTTATTGCCTCCCATTGGTATATACAAATAGTCTCTAAACCATGTCGAAAGCGAAATATGCCAACGCCCCCAAAACTCCGCAATCGAGGCCGAAGCGTAGGGCGTATTAAAATTGTCCATGAGCTTAAAGCCCATCACCCGAGCCGCACCGAGGGCTATGTCTGAATAGCCCGAAAAGTCGCAATAAATACGAAAAGTATAAAAAAACGTAGCCACTAATAGCGTGAGGCCGTTGTGGTGTTGTGGGTCTGAGTAGGCAGGGCCTTGCATCATGGCGAGGCGGTCGGCGATGACTACTTTCTTGAAAAACCCAAAAGCCATTTGCATCAGCCCTGCCTTGACGTTCTCGAAGTTATATTCAAAATATTTATGAAACTGCCACAACACATTTTGTGGTCGCTCGATAGGCCCGGCTACTAATTGTGGGTAAAACATCACGTAGAGGGCGTATATTCCAAAATGTCGTTCCGATTTTTGATTGCCCCGATAAACCTCAATGGTATAGCTCATGGCCTGAAAAGTATGGAACGACAGGCCAATGGGCAAAATCAAATCGGGGTTTAATTGTTTCAAAAGCGGTAGCTGCAAGTCAATTCCAAACTTATAAACCAACCCATTGAAATTGACCGAAAAGAAATCGAAATACTTAAAAATAGCCAAAATACCTACATTGGTTATGATACTCAACACCAGCAGCCACTTACGTTTTTGGCCTTGGGCTTGCTCTATCCAGATACCCGCAAAATAGTCGATGACGATTGTCAAAAACAAGATTAAGATATAGACAGGCTTAAAAACCATGTAAAAGTAGCAACTCGCCAGCAGCAGCAACAACCAACGCCCTCGGCGCAGGCTATAATAAGCCAGCGTGATGACGATAAAAAACAGAATAAATTGAAGAGAGTCGAAACGCATTTGTTGATGTTATTTGCCAAAATAACTACGCAATGGCAAGTTTTTTTGTGCTTTTTATGCGAAGTGTTATTATTGATTTTCGTGGCGGCACCTTCTTGCCAGTAGCCTTATAAAAAGCAATTATCTCACCAATTTTTTCTTTGTCTTCTGTTGTTAATGGTGTCGAATCAACCACAAAATCAATTCCTACTGGTTCTTTGATATAACCCATTGTTAGTTGCGTTTAATTTGGAAAATATTTTTTTATCAACTTCAATGACTCTTTTGGGAAGATAATCATTTTCTGTCCCCCTACGTGAGTTGCTCCCAATACTTTTTCGTAATGCTCAACCAACTTTGTTTTAGATGTAAAAGAAACAAAACCTTCGTAGCCACTATCCCAAGACATTTTACAAGTAAATGCAAACAAATTGCCCGCTACGCCTTCGTGTAGTTTATTTTTACCCAAATTGAAAGGCGCACTCTCAACAAGATGCAAATAGTAATAGTCGTTATAATCACTAATGCTCAACAGTCCTTGTATAATTTCAGGATTATCACAAATTGTGAGTTTATAAACCTGTCTATCAGTATACTTACATTCGTCTGACCAATTGAACAACCAGCCATTTTTTTTAGTTACATTTTTCAAATCAGTCTTTGTTGCTAATCTAACATCGGTCTGAAAGCTATTGCCTGAAACAACGTTTACAATACTATTAGTGAGTTTGTCTATTTCAATTCCAATACGATATTTCGTTTGTTTTGGCATTATGTCTTATTTCACAATTTGCAATTCTTTGACCAAATCAGAGCCGCCCAATTTTTCAATACACCACAACACATAACGAATATCGACATTGATACAACGTTTGTATTTTTTGTCAAACACAATATCGCCCGACATCGCCTCCCAGTTACCATCAAATGCCAAGCCTATGAGTTCGCCTTTGGCGTTCAGAACGGGGCTACCCGAGTT
>JAYVJH010000340.1:0-5262 GCA_043769455.1 Runella sp.
ATCCACAAAAAACAGAGCCAATTGGCTGTTTGATTAACCGAAAATAAACAAAAAACGACAGATGCAAGCTAATTGGTGGAAAGAAGCCGTTGTATATCAAGTATATCCACGAAGTTTTAAGGACTCAAATGCCGATGGCATTGGCGACCTGCGAGGGCTTACGTCTAAGCTCGACTATTTGCAAGATTTGGGCATAGATGTTATCTGGTTGAGTCCACATTTCAAGTCGCCCAATGCCGACAATGGCTATGATATAGCTGACTATGAGGCTATTATGGCCGATTTTGGCACAATGACCGACTTTGACCAGATGCTGGCCAAAGTGCATAGTCGTGGTCTCAAACTAATTATAGATTTGGTCGTCAATCATTCATCAGACGAGCATCGGTGGTTTCAGGAAGCCCGCTTGTCCAAAGACAATCCACATCGAGATTATTATATCTGGAAATCAGAAATACCTAATGACTGGATTTCGTTTTTTTCGGGTTCGGCATGGGATTTAGACGAATTAACGAACGAGTATTACCTACACCTTTTTGTCAAAAAACAACCTGACTTAAACTGGGGAAACCCCAAACTACGCCAAGAGATTTATAAAATGATGCGTTTTTGGTTGGACAAAGGCGTTGATGGATTTAGAATGGACGTAATTTCGGTTATTTCCAAAGACCAGTCGTACCCCAATTTTCCTGCCGACCGTTTTGGCGATTTGTCGTTTTATGCCAACGGCCCACGAGTACATGAGTTTTTACGGGAAATGAACCAAGAAGTACTCTCAAAATACGACTGTATGACAGTCGGTGAAGCCTTTGGCGTAGGCCCAGCCGATGCACTTGACTATGTGGGCGAGGCTCGCAAGGAACTCAACATGATTTATCATTTTGACCATGCCGTACCTCGTGATGAGATTTGCTTTGTTAATCCCAAAAATGAATTTAATTTGTCAGAATTGAAACAAATATTTCAAAAATGGGATAATTCACTCAAATCTGATGGCTGGAACACCGTTTATTTTGGCAATCACGACAATCCACGGCTGCTGTCTCGCTTTGGCGATGTCAAAAATTACCGCTCCGAATCGGCCAAAATGTTGGCAACAGTGCTGCTTACTCTGCGAGGTACGCCATATCTCTATCAGGGCGATGAGATTGGAATGTCTAATTGTGAGTTTGAAGCCATCAGCGAGTTTGACGATGTGCAGGTACGAAATGCCTACCAGACGTTGGTAACAGATGGTGAATATTCAACAGAACAATTCTTGAAAAGTGCCAACAAAATAGCCCGAGACCATGCCCGAACGCCTGTGCAATGGACAAACACAGCGCAGGCGGGTTTTACGGACGGCCCAGCGACATGGTTAAAAGTAAACTCAAATTATGCCCAAGTCAATGTCGAAACCCAACAGGCAGACCCAGATTCGATACTGAATTATTACAAAAAATTATTGCATTTTCGCAAGCAAAACTCTACGCTGGTATATGGCACTTACCAAGATTTATTGCCAGAAAGCCATAACATTTGGGCTTATTTTCGTAGCAACAATGACAATAAGATACTGATTGTCAATAATTTTACAAATCAAAATCAATTATATACTTTACCTCCAGAAATGACTACTGGCAGAGTAGTCATTTCAAATTATAGTCAATCAACAAATCTACAACCAGCCATCACACTTCGCCCTTTTGAAGCTTTGATTGTTACATTCTAAACAAAACGATGAACAAATTTTTCATACAATCAGGTGCTATTTTGGGGGCATTGGGTGTGTTGGTTGGTGCTTTTGGCGCACACGCCCTCAAACCAGCACTCGAAGCCGCAGGCCGCTCAGATACTTTTGGGACGGCTGTCAAATACCAGTTTTATCATGCACTGGCATTGGTTTTGGTGGGTATATTAACGCAAAATGCTACACCAGCCGCTACTAAACTTTATGGCTGGGCGGGTTATGCGTTTTTGTTGGGGACAATTATTTTTTCGGGCGCACTTTATACAATCTGCTTTACAGGTATCAAAGCCTTTGGCGCAGTTGCACCCATCGGTGGAGTGGCCTTGATTGTGGGTTGGGTATTATTGTTTTGGGCCAATTTCAAGTCCTAATTTTTAAGCCAGTTCCATCTTCAAAAACTTACCTGTGTGGCTGCCTTTGGTTTTGGCTACTTGTTCGGGAGTACCTTCGGCTATGATGCGGCCACCCAAATTACCACCCTCTGGGCCAATATCTATCACACAGTCTGAGACCTTGATAACGTCCATGTTGTGTTCGATAATCAAGACGGTATTGCCTTTATCCACTAATTTGTTGAGTACGCCCAGCAATAGTTTGATGTCTTCAAAATGCAGACCAGTTGTAGGCTCGTCTAATATATAAAGTGTTTGGCCAGTATCTCGTTTTGAGAGTTCTTCGGCCAATTTCACCCGTTGCGCTTCGCCTCCTGACAGGGTCGTGGCGTGTTGGCCAAGTGTGATATAGTTGAGTCCTACATCGTTGAGCATCTGTACTTTACGATTGATTTTTGGCAAATGTTCAAAGAAACCCAACGCTTGCTCTACCGTCATGTCAAGCACGTCTGATATTGATTTTCCTTTGAAGCGCACCTCCAACGTTTCACGGTTGAACCGCTTACCTTTACAGCCTTCGCAAGCCACAAAAACATCGGGCAAAAACTCCATCTCAATCTTTTTCATGCCTGCTCCCTCACATTCTTCGCAACGACCGCCCTTGACATTGAACGAAAAACGACCAGGTTTATAGCCTCTGATTTTAGATTCAGGTAGTTCGGCATACAGCGACCGAATGTCGGCAAACATATTGGTATAAGTAGCTGGGTTTGAGCGTGGTGTACGGCCAATCGGCGACTGATCTACTTCTATCACTTTGTCGATATATTCCAAGCCTTCGATAGCCGAAAAGCCCATTGCTTCACGTTTGGCATTGAAAAAATGTTTATTCAGTATCGGAAAAAGGGTATCGTGAATCAACGACGACTTGCCGCTACCCGACACTCCCGTTACCGAAATCATCTTGCCCAATGGTAATTTGAGTGTTACGTTTTTGAGATTGTTACCAACAGCATTTTTCAGAATCAGCGATTTGCCATTGCCTTCCCGTCGTTTTTTAGGAACAGCTATCAGGCTACGGCCACTGAGATAGTCAGCTGTGGTTGAGCCATTTTTTAAAAACTCTTCTGGGCTACCCTGCCCCACAACTTGCCCACCATGCCGCCCTGCACCTGGACCAATGTCGAGAATATAGTCCGATTCGAGCATCATATCTTTGTCGTGTTCAACAACCAGCACGGTATTACCCAAGTCTCGTAGTTTTTTCAATGAATCAATGAGTCGCACGTTGTCTCGTTGATGGAGGCCTATACTCGGCTCGTCCATAATATACAGTACGCCAGTGAGTTGTGTGCCAATTTGCGTAGCCAGCCTGATGCGCTGCGCTTCGCCACCCGACAGGGTTTTGATGGCTCGGTTTAGTGTCAAATAATCCAAACCAACGTCCAACAAAAACCCTACTCGTTTCTTGATTTCTTTCAGCACTTCCCGGGCAATCACCTGCTGGCGGTCGTTGAGGCGGTCGTACAAATCTACCAAAAAGTCAGAGAGTTCACGCACGTCCATTTGTGCTAATTCTGAAATATTTTTATTGTCAATTTTTATCCATAGAGCCTCTTTTTTCAATCTTGCGCCATTACATTCAGCGCAAGTATTGACGACCATAAAGTCTTTGAGCCAGTCTTGCATTTTGTCGCTACCGCTTTCTTGTTGGCGTTTCAAAAACGTTACGATTCCCTCGTATTTCGTATTCCAATCTGTACCTTGGTATTTTGTGGACGGTACTGGCACGGGGTCGTCTGTGCCATAGAGCATCATTTCTATGGCCTCAGCCGGAAACTGCTCAATGGGCGTGTTGAGTGTTATTTTAAAGGGTTTGAGGAGTACTTCCAATTGTTTAAAAATCCACATTTCACGGTATTCGCCCAGCGGTGCTATTGCGCCTTTGTTGATACTTAGTTTTTTGTCTGGAATGATAGACTCTTCGGTAATTTCTTCGACCTTACCCAAACCCTGACAGGTAGCGCACCAGCCATAGGGCGAGTTGAACGAAAACAGATTAGGAGCGGGGTCGTCGTAGCCAATACCCGACTCGGGGTCCATCAAGTTTTGTGAGAAATAGTATAATTTACCCGAAACCTCGGCCATCATCACACCCTTGCCTTGTTTGAGAGTAGTCCCGACAGATTGACTCAATCTAAAACGGTCTTCGGTTTTTGGAATAATTCTATCAACTACAATCTCAATATCGTGAATTTTATAACGGTCGAGTTGCATTTTGGGCGTAATGTCTTCGGTTTTTCCGTCAATTCGTACTTTGGTATAGCCCAATTTGGCAATCTGAACAAACAGCTCTCGATAATGCCCCTTGCGACCCTTGACGACTGGCGCAAGGAATGTTGTTTTTTGTCCTACAAATTGGTCTAAAATTTGGTCAATGATTTGGTCTTGACTTTGCTTTATCATTGGTCGGCCCGACACGTAGCTAAACGCCTCACCAGCACGAGCATAGAGCAATCTCAAAAAATCATAAATTTCGGTAACAGTACCAACCGTTGAGCGAGGGTTGCGAGACGTAGTTTTTTGTTCGATGCTAATAACAGGACTTAGGCCATTGATTTTATCGACATCGGGGCGTTCCATGTTGCCCATAAAACTACGTGCATAGGCCGAAAAACTCTCCATATATCGCCGCTGTCCTTCGGCATAAATCGTATCGAAAGCCAAAGACGACTTACCACTGCCCGATACGCCCGTTACGACCACTAATTTATTTCTCGGAATCGTTACATCAATGTCTTTGAGGTTGTTTTCTCGTGCGCCAAATACCTCAATATACTCATGGCCAGTTAGTTCTACGTCAGTCAGCGGTTTGTTGTTTGTCATATACAATAAACTATCAAATATGGGTTGGGGTTCAAAGATACGAAATTGATTTTTTTGTTTGGCTTTGTGCCAGAAAGTTCGCTTGGTTCTAATTTCACGAACAAATTAAAATAATAGCGTTATATTTGCATCGGAAAGTTCGAGAGAGCGGTCCCCGACTTAGGGCACTACGAGACAATCGTAGTGCCTTATTTAATTTATAGATGTATTTTAATGCTTAGATTCAAGTAATAAATGCAACTAACGAGGTTATCACAGAACATTTAATTGAAAGACAAAGAAGAAGCGAACTTCCTCCTTGTCTTTACTAAGAAT
>JAYVJH010000341.1:0-8318 GCA_043769455.1 Runella sp.
CTTGACAATCATGTGGGAGCTATAAAATTCTATTTATGCTACCATAACTTGAATCATTCCATGGGACTCTTAGCACCATAAAAATAGCACTACCAAAATGATATAATTGTTTATAAAACAGATGTATCACAGAAATCAGATTTAGACTTGGCAATGATTTGGCAATACAACATTAAAACTGGCGAAAAAAAACTATTAAAAACCATTCCTGACTCAAACAAACCAAGTGATTCATATCAAGTTATTAACGACAAGATAATTACCAAACTATATGTTCCAAATGAAAGTAAAACGGAAATAATATGGCAATATAATTTCTATACATGGGACGATATGTATAAACCATATTTAACTTTGAAAGTATCCAACAGACCCAGTATTTTTTTTAGCAAAGATTTGAACTTTATGTACTTTGTAACTACAACTGGATACTCGAAAGCCAATCAGCTATTTGTTTGTAATGTATCGTACAATCCAAATCAACCTAAAAATAGAGCTTATGAGGTTAGCGATTACAAAAAATATGCAACAGGTTATGAACCAATGTCGCTCTGGAAGATTTTTAAAGATAATATTGCAGAAAATAGACGTAATTCAGGTAGTAGTTCCACTTCGGACAGTTCAACGTCTTCAAATGAACCTAAAAAAGACGAATGTGTAGAAGCTGAAAGTATGGATATTCCATTAGAAAATTTAAGAAGAAAATCTAAAAAGGGAACTGAAACCGAATCGAAAATTACATACATTACAGAAATTGATGGCTGGAATTTTGGCTCTTACTGGTACGATAAAGAAGATACCGACTATTACATTGATAGTGGTATGAATAAGCATCATTACGAAAGTCTTGATGATTGTTTGAGAGCTTTGTATATTTATAAAAAAGCTGGTGGTTGTATTACAAAAAAAGGTAGAAAGTAATATGGATAGCACAAACTACACATTTTTTACGTTTCGGGGCTACTATGGAATTATTGACCCCAGCCGCAATGAGCTTAATATATATGAGAATGAGCTGTGGCATGAGTTTGTGCTGTGGGTACGGGCAACTATTGGGCATTTACCGCTTGCTGTAATCAATCAAGAATTGAAAAAAATACCTTTTGATTCGACAATAAGCTATTTGTTAGAAAGTTACGAACTATATACAAATAGCACGTCCTATATAATTAGTCACGATTTAAAGAATAACATAGAAACTGATATTCCAAAACTATTTGGTTTCGATACGTCAAAGTTTAAATGTGAAAAGTGTAACTGGGAGGATTTGGGTTCAAAAACGGTTGATATTGGCATGACTGACTGGATACTTTATGATATTGGTTGTCCAAACTGTTATAGCATGGCAAGCATGGGACACGTCTCGTGGAATTCTGAAATAATGGATTATAAGTTAAGCGTTTCGGAACGATTTGTCTCTCATTGACACATCTCCTGACAGACAAAAGCGGTAGCCACTTTCGGGCGGAAGAGTTTCGAACTTCCTATTCTTCATAAATACTTTTGCCTTGGAAGTCTTTAGTCCAAGTTTTTCAGTAACTCTTTTATCGGCTCAATGACTTCCTGGGGGGACGTGTAGAGTGTAAAATGGTCGCCGCTTACTTCATAAAATGCCTCACGGGGATATTTGATGATGCTATCTTTCCGAGCGTGAATCCGTAACTCTGGCTCTGTGGCAATATGCGGCACCGGCTCAAACATCAATTTTAACTGGTTGATTACGTTTGTCTTATTGCCCTGAATCAGGTTTTCAAAAGCCTCTTCAAAGATTTGGCGAGAGGGGGCGTTTCGGTAGTTCATTTGCACAAACAACCATTTCTGAAACCGATTGATGTACAGGCCATTGCGTACCAACCAATAAATAAATTTGCCGTTGGTGATGGGCGAAATCAGCCTATCAAAATGTGTCCATGAGCCTATCTGTACTATTCGGCAACCGACATGATGCTTGATGTGATGGGCTATCCAGCCGCCCATTGAGTGGCCAATGACGACGTCGTTGGTAGTTATCAAAAACTTATTGACTAATTCTTGCGAAAAATCAATGACGTTCAAATTAGGTCGCTCTTCATTGCCTAATGCCTCCCAGACATCAATAAAAACCTGTTGGCCACCCAACGCTGGGGCTATTTTGCTGAATATATTTTGGTTTTCGCCAAAGCCGTGAATAAAAATAAGTCTCATTGGTATAATAGTTAGAAGGATTTGATACAAATAACGTAATTTTAAAATTCAAAATCTTGTTTTTTCAAAATCTAATGCTTGTTCATAAACTCATCACCGCCCACGACTACCGCCAAAGTTTGCTGGGGCGAAACCTCAAAGTATGGCTGTTTGGCCAGCTTGTACCTGAGCCGTCTTTGCACCCAATGATTGTGCCGTCGGTCAATGCCGTTGCCGAAACTTATGAACTGGCCTTGCGTGAGCCTGAGCTGGCTTCGGTCATTTCGCCTTATACTGGCGAGCGTATCAATCGGTTTTTGCATATTGCCAATAGTGCCAACGACTTGGTACTACAAAACAAAATGCAGCGTAAAATGGGACAGAATACAGGTACGTGCTTTCAGCGATGTGTGGGTATGGACGGCTTTAATGCCTTGTTTTCGACTACTTTTGAAATTGACAAAAAATACAATACAAACTACCATCAGCGTTTTATTGATTTTTTGACTCTCACACACCAACAAAACTCAGTGATTGGCGGCGCAATGACCGACGTAAAAGGCGACCGTAGCAAAGCCCCACACGAGCAAGCCGACCCTGATTTGTTTGTCCATGTTACCAACCGCACGCCAGATGGTGTGTATATTACGGGTGCCAAAGCGCACCAAACGGGCTGCCTCAACTCACATTGGTTAGTAGTGATGCCAACGATACGCCTTAGTAGCAAAGACAAAGACTATGCCATAGTTGGGGCATTACCAGTTGATAGCGAGGGCGTTACTTATATTTATGGTCGCCAAAGTTGCGATACCCGTAGCATGGAAGGCGGCACAATGGACACAGGCAACAATGAGTATGGCGGGCAGGAAGCAATGGTTATTTTTGATAATGTATTTATACCAAACGAACTAATTTTTATGGACGGTGAGCATGACTTTGCCGCCATGCTCGTTGAGCGGTTTACGTGTTACCACCGCCGTAGCTATGTTTGTAAAAGTGGCGTGGGCGATGTGCTGATTGGTGCGGCGGCCTCGATTGTAGAAATGAATGGTGTAGAAAAAGCAAGCCATATCAAAGACAAATTGGTAGAAATGACGCATCTCAACGAAACAATTTTTGCCACAGGCATTGCTGCTTCCTACCAAGGGTATGCCACCCAGTCGGGGGCGTATTTGCCTGACGATATGCTTGCCAATGTGTGCAAACACAACGTAACTCGTTTTCCGTATGAAATCGGTCGATTGGCGCAAGACTTGGCAGGTGGACTTATGGTTACGCTACCATCTGAACAAGATTATAACAATCCTGAAACGCACGCCATTCTCGAAAAATACCTCAAAGGCAAGGCCGATATACCAACCGAAGACCGATTTAGAATGTTTAGACTGATTGAAAATATGACCTTGGGCCGCAATGCCGTGGGTTATCTGACAGAATCTATGCACGGCGCAGGTTCACCACAAGCGCAGCGGGTGCAGATCATGAGGCTAATGCAGTTGGAATATAAAAAACGATTGGCTCGTTCTATTTCAGGAATCGTGAGGGAGCAAGACCAAGAGGCACTATTAAACGAAATGGGTAGTTATTTTGAGCGAGTTTTTAAGGTAGAGTAATATCTACACAGTTTTTACGTCCAAGTTAAACAGGTCATTTAGTACGTCAATCAGCGTTTCGGCTTCGCCACGTTTGCAAGCCGCTTTGAGTTGGAGAACAGGTAACTTAATGATTTTTTGCATCATATTGGCCGTGATTTTATCCATTTTGATGGCTTCGTCTTCGGTCATGGTCTTCAATGCACGGCTCATTTCTTCTTGACGAATCTGCTCCAAGGCATTTTTGAGTTTCTGAATTGTTGGCGACACGACCATTTCTTTTGTCCAGTCTCCAAACTCTTCTAAGGCTTCGGCTATGATAGCTCTCACGTGTGGTACGGCAGCTACTCGGGCGGCCAGCGTTTGGTTGGCTCGTTGTTGCAGGCTATCGACATTATACAATATCACACCAGCAACTTGCTCAACATCTGCGGCTATACTTCTTGGTACAGAAAGATCTATTAAATACTTGAAAGCCAGTGAGTTTTGTTTTTCGAGTAAAGATTTAGTAATAAACGGTTCAGGAAGAACAACCGATGAAATAACTACATCTGCATTACTAATATATTGCTCAACATCATTAAAATTGGCTACCGAAAGCCCTAACTCTGTGGCCAGTAACTCGGCTTTTGAGCGAGTACGATTAACGACTGTGATGTCTGTAAATCCTTTGGCTTTGAGGTTGCGGCATACGTCTGTTCCGATTTCACCAATACCCAATACCAAAATACTCGGATTGGCTTTGATACTTATAGTTTGCTCAATGAGTTCTACTGCAATGTACGACGTTGAGGCTGCCCCATCTCTAAATGCAGTTTCTTGCGCTACTCGTTTATTGGCAAAAAAGATGGTGTGCATCAACCTATGTAAAAACGGCCCAGCCACACCCAAGTCTGCCGACCATTGGTAAGCGTGTTTGACTTGGTTCGGAATCTGCATATCGCCCACTACCTGCGAGTGCAAGCCCGTGGCTACCTCAAACAAGTGCTGTGCGGCAGTTTCTTGATTGTCGTAGTTTACAAAATAATCTAAATAGCTGTGGGTGTCTGTCAGCCCTCTTTCTATGAGAAGAAGTTTGATTAGGCTCTCGTTGTGGTTTTCGGCTGAATTATAAAATACCTCGGTGCGGTTGCAAGTCGATACTACCAATAAGTCGGAGGCACCAAAATAGTCTTGCATTTTGAGCATAAACGCTTTTGCTTCCGCCTCGTTGAGTGCGATTTTTTCACGAACCACCAGCGGAGCAGTTTTGTATGAAACACCAATACCTTTAAAATAACCTGTTTGCATGACTTATTTTCTCGAAAAACGTACAAATTTAATTCAAAAACCTACTCAGCGTTGCATCAAACAAAAGTAAAATTGGTATTTAGAATGAGTATAAATTAAGAGCAAAAATATCCTTGATTTTATACTATTTCTAATTTTTAAATTTATATTTTGGTTTTGCCGTCGCTTCAAAATAATATACGGCAGTTTTTGAAATTTAGATTTGATGATAACATACACATTACTCTTTGTCTAATCGCCGAAGTTATTTTGTCGGTAGTAGTGATTACAAGAACGAGCGTTGGCTTTTGTGCTGGTGTTTTCTACTGCCACTACCGCTATTTTTGGGCTGTATTTTTTAGAGGCACTGGTTTGAAGAAGTACCCAAAGATGAGTCAAAACACTACTTGTCTATCAACGAGTGACTACATTGAAACTCAATTATTTGATAAAATGTTTTGGCTAAGTGTATTTATGCCAATTAGTGCAATTTTTGAAGAAAATACAAAAAAGTAGGGCAATAAGTGAGTGTGCTATTCTTTGATTTCATACTTTACAGCCGTACCCTCCATGACATAGCCCTGATAAGTGGCCGTAGTGTAATATTGATAGCGAACGTTGATGAGAGCATTGGCACCCATACTCACACCTTGTATGATAAGTTGGTCTAATAAAGCTCGTTTTTGTTCTTCGTCGTTGCCACGGTTTAGTAGTCGCTTTGTTTTCATTTGGGTTTTGGTGAGTTCTACTTCTCGCTCTACCTTGACTGGTCCAATGGCTGAGTATGATTCTCCTATTTCTTGGCTGGCATAAAATATAGGAATTGGGTAGCTTGGATCAGCGAGTTTGATTGGTAGCCCCATTCCACCGTCGGGAGTCGTAACAATCCGTGAGCATGAAGTGCTGAGTGCAAGCAGTGAAATATAAAATAATTTGGTAGAAAAGCAAGTTATGTTTTTGAAAGTAGGTTTCATAAAATTAAAAATTTAGGGTGTTTTTGCAGAACTTATCTATTTTTATTACAGGGTTGTCTATCCAATTCTCTGTTTTGTATTTTGCGGTTTTTCTGTTTTGCGGTTTTATTACTTCTTCACTCTTTCTGGATTTTCGCCAATAAACGCCCCCCAACCGCCTTTTTTGGCAGACTTACCTCCCGCTTTCGGTGCAGAAGGCAGTGTATTGGCATGATAATGATGACAAACTGCAATAGCTACGGCATCGGTTGCATCAAAAAACTCACCTTTGAGTTCTTGTTTTATTATACTTTCGAGCATATAGGCTACTTGTTCTTTACTCGCATTGCCGTTGCCTGTTACCGACTGCTTGACTTTACGAGGCGAATATTCGACAATTGGGATATTACGACTCAAAGCCGCTGCCATAGCCACTCCCTGCGCTCTACCCAATTTGAGCATCGACTGGATATTTTTTCCATAAAAAGGATCTTCGATAGCCATTTCGTCGGGCATAAACTCGTCTATAATCTGAACCATGCGCTCAAAAATTTTCTTTAATTTCAACTCATGCGTACTATATTTGTGGAGTTGTAATACGCCATATTGTAGTAAATCTATGCGCTGTCCTACAACTCTGATGATACCATAGCCCGCTATTCTTGTGCCTGGGTCGACTCCTAAAATTATTTTTTCTGAATTTATAATCGTTTGCATGGTACAAAGTAACGAGCCATTTGGGGTTTCTGGTACAAAATTGGTAAGAATTATTGCCCTGACCGTCAAAATACTGCTTTTGGTAGCAATGAGTTGGTATTTATATGCCACTTTCCAGAAACAAGGCCAAGATTTTGTCTCTATTTATCGCTTAATTGTCAATAATTTGACCGCCCAAAATACTGTACTACTCATTACCGTATTGGGTCTCACTTTTATCAACTGGGCTACCGAAGCTCTCAAATGGCAAACCTTGGCGCAGCGTGTCGAACGATTGACATTTGGGGAGGCACTTGCTGGGGTTTTTGCGGGTTTGGCCATGGGCTTTGTCATGCCCAACAATATTGGCGATGCCACAGGGCGGATAATGTCGCTCAAAAGTAAGGAGCGGCTGGGTAGTATTGGCGCAGCGTTGGTGTCCAATGGTGTGCAGTTTTATGTGTCTTTATTGTTTGGAATGCTGGGTTGGGCTTATTTTTTATACAACCAGCCCAGTCTTCAAATCTGGTACAATCTTGTGCTTTTGCTATCTCTCATCGGAACGTTGATTTTTGGGGTATTTGTACTTTACAGCCGCCAACGAGCCGCCAATTACCTGTCTCAATATAGTTTATTTCAAAAAATAGTACCTTATATTGGTATCATTGCCCAGTATCGCCGTTCCGAAATTGGCAAGGCTTTTGGTTGGGCGATTTTGCGTTATACTGTTTTTAGTGTGCAGTTTGGGCTTTTACTTTTCATCTTTAATGTCAAACTTCCCATAGTTACGATGTTGGCCTGTATCTGGTTGGTATTTTTTTCTAAAACGCTCATTCCAGCCATCAACCTACTTGGCGATTTGGGTATCAGAGAGGCATCTTCGCTTTATGTTTTTGGTTTTTATGGAGTTGCACCTGCCAATGTCATTGCTGCTACGCTTACGCTCTGGGCTATAAACATCTTGGCACCAACGATTGTAGGTGCTTTTTATATCTGGAAAATCAAGTTGAATACTTGAGGGTTATTTGATTTTTATTTGTATATTTGTATTTTTATTGTCATATTTGCAAATAAATTCAAATTAAGATATGTCCGCTTGGAATAATAAAGTCAAACGAATACTCAAATCTGAGTTAGTCAAGAGAGGTCTGTCAACCGAAGATTTGACCACTTTGTTAAACGAAAACGGCTGTACTGAAACGAAGTCAAGCGTTGATAGTAAAATTAGCCGTGGTACTTTTAGTGCATCTTTTTTTATGCAATGCTTATATGTAATAGGGTGTACTAAAATTGAAATTGAAGAATATCGTTTGGGCGGTAACCTCTCTGCTTTTATGATTTCAGAATTGCCTGCTTTGATGGTTGCTGAACCAAATAATATTGAATATAAAGCCGTAAAAGATGAGAACTAAATTAAAATTTATTGACTTATTTGCTGGTCTTGGCGGCATTCGTCTTGGGTTTCAACAGGCGTGTCAAGATAGAGGAATTGAAACAGAATGTGTTTTAACTTCTGAAATTAAACCTTATGCAATTCAAACGCTAAAACCACTCTACCCTACTAAAAACAAAATTTATTAGGTACAGAAAACGGGAAGTGCGAATTTTGTGGTAATCACACTACATAAAATCACACCTCCCATGA
>JAYVJH010000342.1:0-3063 GCA_043769455.1 Runella sp.
CTTTATATTTTGGCCTCTACCCCCAAACCAACCAAAGATGGCAAGATGAGTAAGGTTAGCCATTGGTTGCACAGTTATCAGTCGACAATTAACAGTTATCAGTTATCAGATAATAGCTTATTGGTTGGTAATATATCTCTCATACCAAATATACTAACCTCACACCAAACATCAAATATCATACATCATACATCACACATCGCTACCGTTATTTCGAGCGATCGCAGCCGAGATTTACGATTAAGGCGGCAGGCCGAGCGTATTTTTGATGTTGAGACCTTTGAAGTAAAAAAAGAACACGGCAACAAAGTACATTATGCACTGTCGTTGGTCAAATCGGGTAAAGATATAAAGATGGCCGTTAATCGAATTTTGGCCGAGGGGCTGGTCGAACCCAAAGAAGCAAAAGTAATTGAAGCGAGTATTAACCAAATTATAAACCACCCCGACTTGGCTTATTTGTTTGTGGAGGAAAACAAAATATTGAACGAGCGAGAAATATTAACCCCAGACGGCAAACAACACCGCCCCGACCGTGTTGTTGAGTTTGAGGACAAAGTAGTGATTGTTGATTATAAAACAGGCCAACAGGCCGATAGCCACAAAAAACAATTAAATAAATATAGAAGTTTGTATCAAGATATGGGCTACCGAAATGTTGAAGGACTGCTAATTTATGTAGAGCGCAACAATGTAGAGATAGTAGCGGTTTAGTTTGTTATCTCGCAGCACTATTTACTTTTTTAAGTAAAAAACGCCTTTTTTATTCTTTTAATTTCAATGTCTAAAATGACTATACACCATGAACTTCAAACTGATTATTGTTTTGCTTACAATGGCTTCGGCTACTTTATTGGCGCAAACCAAGCCCTTGATTGTCAAAGAAAAACAAACTGATATTGTCCTCAGAATGAAGGCAATAAGAGACAAAGTGCCAGCCAAAGTTGGTGAAGGGCTACAATTAAGCCTTTGGGCTACCGATTCGCTCGCCCCCGACCCTGTGGCGATGAGTATCGACGACCGTGGCCGTGTTTATCTTACTCGTACCAATCGCAATCGCTATTCTGAGTTTGACATTCGGGGGCATCAAGACTGGATGACAGAGTCTATTGGATTTAAGACAGTGGCCGACAGACGGGCTTTTTTACATCGAACCTTTGACCCAAAACGAAGCAAACAAAACGAATGGCTCAAAGATATGAACGATGACGGTAACCATGATTGGAGAGATTTGTTGGTAGAAAAAGAAGAAATATGGCGGCTCGAAGACAGCAATAAAGACGGCTTGGCCGACTTGGCGACAATCGTCATGAGCGATTTTAATACTGAAGTATCGGACGTGGCAGGTGGGGTTTTAATCAGAGAAAAAGATGCGTTTGTGGCCGTTGCACCTGATTTGTGGCGTTTGGAAAACAAAAACAAATATGGTGTATATCAAAAAAAGACTTCTATCAGCACAGGCTATGGTGTTCATATTGGCTTTGGGGGCCACAATATGTCGGGAGTGATTGAGGGGCCAGATGGCCGAATATACTGGAACATTGGCGATATTGGCGCAAATATAACAACAAAAGATGGCCGCCAGATTGCCAACTCAAATTCAGGGCTTATTGCTCGGTCAAACCCAGATGGTAGCGATTTTGAGATTTTTGCAACAGGCTTACGCAACACACACGAGTTTGTGTTTGATGAATACGGCAATCTGATTTCGTCCGATAATGACGGCGACTACCCTGGCGAGAGCGAGCGGTTGGTTCATATCGTAGAAGGCTCAGATGCTGGCTGGCGGTCTAACTGGCAGTATGGCAAATATACCGACCCTCGTAACAATAAATACAATGTTTGGATGGACGAAAAACTTTTTAAGCCCCGCTGGAACGAGCAAGCCGCTTATATCATTCCGCCCATTATGAACTATCACAATGGGCCAACGGGCATGGTCTATAACCCCGGCACTGCTCTGGGGGCAGAGTGGCGCAATAAATATTTTTTGGTCGAATTTGTTGGAACGCCCACTCGCTCACATATTTGGTCGTTTGGTCTCAAACCCAAAGGTGCATCGTTTGAGCTGGACGGTGAAAAAGATATTTTGAGCGGAGTATTGCCGACAGGTATTCGCTTTGGCCCCGACGGTGCGCTATACGTGGCCGATTGGATAAACGGCTGGGATACAAAAAATTATGGCCGAGTATGGAAGCTCGATGTAACAAACGAAAAGAATGATTTGGCCAAAGAACGCCTCCAAACACAGCAACTGCTGACACTTAACTTTGAACAACAAAATGCCCAACAGTTGTATGATTTGTTGTTTTATGGCGATATGCGAATCCGTCAAAAAGCACAGTTTGAACTCGCCAGTCGAGGTAAAGTTAGTTTGCCGATTTTACAGAAAGCCATTGACCAACGTAGCAGTCAATTAGCACGGATTCATGCAATCTGGGCAGTTGGGCAGTTGGCACGTCAAGACAAAAATAATGCCACACCGTTGGTCAATCTATTGAGCGACTCCGACCCCGAAATCGTTGTTCAAGCTATCAAAATGCTGGGCGATGCCGACATTAAAATGGTAGGCAATAATTTAGTGCCGTTCTTGAACCATGACAATCCCCGTATAAAATTTTATACAGCCGAAGCTCTTGGGCAGTTGGCACACGTGGCCGCAATAGAGCCGCTGATAAATATGCTCAAAACCAACGATGACGTTGATGGCTACATACGGCACGCTGGCGTTTTGGCTTTGGCCAGAATCGGTAAAATAGAACCAATCGTAGCACTTGCCAATAACCCCAGCAAAGCCCTGCGAACGGCGGCAGTGTTGGTATTGAGGCGACTGAAAAACGAGAACATCAAGCTATTTTTGGAAGACAAAGAAGAATATATTGTAGTAGAAGCTGCTCGGGGCATCAACGACGACTTGTCTATTGCTGCCGCTCTCCCTGCGCTGGCTGGTATTTTACAAAACACAAAATCAACGTCTGAGCCATTGCTTAGGCGGGCTATCAATGCGGCCTTGCGTGTGGGTGGCGACAAAGAACTGGGATTAGTGATTGACTTTGCCAAACG
>JAYVJH010000343.1:0-2100 GCA_043769455.1 Runella sp.
CATCAGACATCTACCTTTTGTGCTTCCAGCGGCGGTGGCTCCATAGCCAGTATTGCGGCTCTTGTCTGATGTCGGCCTCGAGTAGCTGCGTGGCTTGTTCGCTAATTTGGCCTTTCAATGTTTGGCGGGGAGTGTCTGTAACTACCTCAAAAGTAATCTCAAAGTAACCCCTGCTTCGTTTTTTGAAATGAGTAAACACCACAGGCAAGTTATATTGTTTAGCAAATTTTTCGGCACCAAACAGCACGGGTGTATCTTGGTTTAGGAACATCGTCCAGTGTGCATTCTTGGGGTTTGTTGGGGCTTGGTCTATCGCAAATGCTACGGCATTGGGTACGTTCATGCCACTTTCCAGAAAAGTCCTGACGTTGTTCATTGCCACCAACTGCAAGCCCATTCGGCTACGGCTTTGCTTTATTTTTTTATCAAAAAAAACATTACTCAACGGTCTATAAACTGCCGTCAGTTGATGTCCGATAAATAAATCGACCGCAAACGCCAGCCATTCAAACCCGCTATAATGCCCCCCTACCAATATTATACTTTGGTTTTGTTTGGCAAAATGGTCAATAACCTCGGGGTTGTTACAAAAAGTACGAAGCAGTACTTCGTCTTTGGACACACTCACCATCTTGATGTTTTCGAGCATAGTATCAGACAGATAACGATAAAACTCTTTACAAATATATTGTAGTTCAATTTCTGATTTTTCAGGAAAAGAATTATGCAAATTGTTCATAATTAGTTTTTTTCGATACTTAAAGACACGATACATCAACCAACTCAGTCCGTCCGAAATCTGATACATGACCCCAAAAGACAAATACGAAATCGGCAACAGGAGACAATAATAAAGTATTGAGGTGAAAAAAGAAGTCATTAGGTGTTTTTTTTAGAACAACAGAGCCAAATATTAAAACAACACACCATCTTTCATTCTTGGTACTATTCCCAGGTGTTTGTAGGCCAGTTCGGTTGCTTCTCGGCCACGTGAGGTACGTTTCAGAAAACCCTCCTGAATCAAAAATGGCTCATAGACTTCTTCAATCGTTTCGGCTTCTTCGCTACAAGCTGTTGCAATAGTCGAAAGGCCAACTGGGCCACCTTTGAATTTTTCTATTATGGTCATCAAAATCCGATTGTCCATTTCGTCCAATCCATTTTGGTCCACATCTAAGGCTTTGAGTGCCATTTCGGCAATATCAATCGTAATTCGACCAGAGCCTTTTATCTGGGCAAAGTCTCTGGTACGGCGCAGTAAATTGTTGGCAATACGTGGCGTACCACGACTACGGCGAGCTATCTCAAAAGCCCCCGCATCGTCAATCGGTGTATTGAGCAAGTGCGCCGACCGCTTGACGATACCCGTCAGCAAGGCCGCATCGTAATATTCCAGACGGCAATTGATACCAAACCTCGCTCGCAGAGGCGATGTAAGCAAGCCTGCACGGGTCGTAGCGCCGACAAGCGTAAAAGGATTGAGCGTTATCTGAATACTTCGGGCATTGGGGCCAGAGTCGAGCATGATGTCAATTTTATAGTCTTCCATGGCCGAGTAGAGATATTCTTCTACAATCGGGTTCAGCCTGTGGATTTCGTCAATAAACAACACATCGTTGGTCTGCAAGTTGGTTAGTAGCCCTGCCAAATCGCTGGGTTTGTCCAAAATTGGCCCCGAAGTTGTCTTCATTGCAGAGCCTAACTCGTTGGCAATTATGTTTGAGAGTGTCGTTTTGCCCAACCCCGGCGGCCCATGAAGTAGCACATGGTCGAGGGCTTCGGAGCGGCGTTGGGCAGCGCCTACAAAGACTTTGAGGTTTTCTAAAATTTTTTCTTGCCCCGTAAAGTCATCGAACGTCAGTGGCCTTAGCGCACGTTCAATTTCTTTTTCTGTGGCCGAAAGTGGCTCGGTCGAGCCTGTTAAGTAGTCTTGGCGCATTTTTTATACTATTTTTGTGGTCGTAACCGTCTGTAAAATTCAACTGTTTCACCCAACTTTCAAAAATTTATGAAAAGATTATTGATTTATTTTCAAATCGTTAGCCCCCAATATTTATTTCTTGTAGTTTTTTGGTTTGCTATTTCAGTAAGTTTTGCTCA
>JAYVJH010000344.1:0-1866 GCA_043769455.1 Runella sp.
ACTTTCAATATTTCAAATCTTCGGCTAAATGCCTCATCGGCTTCGATATACTTTCGGTATTCTTCGGGCGTTGTAGCACCAATAAGGGTTAGTTCGCCACGAGCGAGTTCTGGTTTTAGTAATTGCGCTACTCCCGACCCGACTGAGCCTTTGGGGTCGAGCAAAATATGAATTTCGTCGATGAATAATATCGCTTTTTCGTAGGTTTTTATTTCGGCAATAATACCCTTAATGCGGTCTTCGATTTCGCCTTTGTAGGCCGCACCAGCTACCAATGTACCCAAGTCAAGTTCAAACAATCGGGCATTTTGTAGGTGCTGCGGTACTTTTTTTTCGGTTATCAACCGTGCAAATCCGTCCACCAATGCCGACTTGCCTACGCCTGGCTCGCCAATTAAAATTACGTTTGGCTTACTTCTACGTCCCAAAATTTCGGCCATTTGTCTTATTTCACGGTCTCGTCCCAGCACTGGGTCGGTTTTGCCTTCGGCAGCTTTGGCGGTCTTGTCAGTACAAAAACGAAAAAGCCCCCCCCCAGCCCCCCCCGATGGCGGGGGAGTTTGATTTTTTTGTCTTGTATTTAACTCCTCCGTCGGGGGCTGGGGGGCTTGGATTAAGACCTCTTTTTGTGTCAGTGGTAGTGATTTGAGCTGGTCGGCGGTAAAGGCTACATTTGGTTTGAGCAAAGCGGCCAATAAACAAAGTGCATCTACATCTCGGTTGAGTTGAAGCGCAATCAGTTCGGCCAAATCAATAGCTGCGTGAGCAGGAGCATCAAAAATTGGATTTTCGGGTACACGCATCGCTTTTGGGGCTTCTTCGAGGCGTACCTCCGCCCAATCTCTCAAATATGGCACATCTTTGCCCGCTATTACCAACTCCGAAGCCAACCCAACGTCATTGTGCAGCAACGCCATAAAAAGGTGTGCCGACCCAATTTTTTCTTGGCGATATTCACGTGCTAATTGTTGAGCAACATTGAGTGCATATCTGAGATTTTCGGTTTGCATGATTTTAAGATTAAAATACTAAGTGCTTATTCAAAACTAATACGGTGTTTTTATTTTGATAACTTACTGATTAACAGCATTGTATTTAACTCACGACACCGTACTACATACTCACGACTCCTTAATTTGGAATCCTCGACTGATTGGCTTCTAAGTCTATTCGTTTGGCTTTGGCCTTGCTTCGCATTTCTTGGCTTATTGATCGTTCTTCTAAGCGACCAAAGAGATCCATCGCTTGGTCAAAATAAGCCTCTCGTTCATTGTATTTCTTGACCAATTTGAAAGCTAATTGCGAAAAGCCCTCCGCTTTGGCATAGTCTAACATTTCAGACATTGGAATACCCTGAACAACCGTTGTACCACCGCTACTTTTGCCGCCACTTTCCAACTGAGCAATACGATTTTTGAGAGTCTGAACTTGTGGGTCTGGGCCGCCACCACCACCGCCGCCGCTTTTCATAGCCTGTATTTTGAGTACGTCCATATTGCCTTTCATCATACTTATTTCCATATCTTTTTGCTGAATTTGCCCACGTAACTCATTGACTTGGGTCATGTCCACCCCATTTTTATCCATAATATTTCGCATATCAGTTAGTGAAGTTCTATATGCTACAATCGACTCAATCATACCCGTTACGCCACGCGACAGCGATTTGTTCTGAACTTGCTCATTGGTTCTGCCTTTTACTGCATTCATTGATACACTAATTTTCGATTCTAACTCTTCGATTTTTACCTTAGCTGCACCTTTTAATGCAGGGTCAATGGCCGTCAAAAAAACGCCATCTTGTTTGATGAGTTCTTTGGCAAAACTTCCAACTGTATCAGCATCGGTAACGGTCGGGGCTTGCTC
>JAYVJH010000345.1:0-4115 GCA_043769455.1 Runella sp.
TAGTAAAGACAAGGAGGAAGTTCGCTTCTTCTTTGTCTTTCAATTAAATGTTCTGTGATAACCTCGTTAGTTGCATTTATTACTTGAATCTAAGTTTTATGAATTTTATACAAAAAATCAAGGAAACTAATTTTAAACAACTACTCAAAGACAACCTGACCAACCCCAACGAGTCGGACGAAGTGAAGGCGTTGTCAATCGGTTTTGGGTTTTTTATGGCCATTGTTCCTATTTGGGGCTTTCAGTTGGTATCGGCCATTGCACTATCGGTTGTGTTTAGGCTCAACAAGGCATTGGTTATATTGGCGGCCAATCTAAGCCTGCCCCCGCTCATTCCGTTTATTATTTATTTGGGTATAAAAATGGGAGCATTTTGGGTAGGCGATAAAGCCAAAAGTCTAACATTCGACAAAAATCTGTCGCTCGATAGCATCAAAGATAATTTACTGCAATATATTTTGGGTAGTATGACTTTGGCAGTGGTGGTGGGTATAACAGGTGGATTTTTGGCTTATGCTTTGATTAAAGTATTCAAGAAACGATAATCTAACAGTGAACAGTGTAAAACGAATAGTGAAAAACGTTTTAGTCTGCTTCATTACTTAAATACTAATGTAGGATTATGAGTGAATGACTGAATAATTGTTCAATTACCTAAGTACTTGCTCATAGACAAACGATAATTTGATTTGTTTTAAATATTTGATTATTAGTTATTCAAAACACTTTTCGTTATTCATTTTTCACTACTCACTACTCACCATATTTATTGCTAACACAAAATGAACTCTATTTTCAAAACATTATTTGCTGCGTCTTTGACATTACTCTCAATATTGCTGCAAGCCCAAAAACCAACCCAGCCACAGCTCGGCAACCGAACGGTAGAAATATTGACAGTCAATAACCTAAAATTTAAAGACCTCAACAAAAACTACAAACTCGACCAATACGAAGACTGGCGGCTACCCAACAATGTCAGAATCAAGGACTTGATTGGGCAAATGACGATTGAAGAAAAAATTGGTTTTATGCTCATCAGCAGTACTCGTTTGGCTGGCGACTATTCGTTTCAGCCCAATGCACCCAAAGCCGAAATTTCGAGTGGTTTCAATGAAGAAGATTTGGTTCAGCCTATCAATATGTTTACCCGAAAACCGCTGCCTGTACCCAATCTGGGAGCGGCTGGTACGACCAAAGGCGTGATGACTTACCACTTACGGCATTTTATATTGCGGGCCAACACTACGGCCCAGATTATGGCCGAATGGTCTAATAATTTACAGGCTCTTTGCGAGTCTTCACGGTTGGGTATTCCGGCCATTGTTGCCTCCAATCCTCGCAATCACGTTACGACCGATGCCTCTGTTGGGTTGAGTGTGGGTACAACTGTTTTTTCAAAATGGCCGGGCGAGCTGGGTCTTTCGGCCATGCGAGACTTGCCGCTAACTCGTGAGTTTGCCCAAATCGCCGCCAAAGAGTGGGCTTCGGTAGGCTTACGCAAAGGCTATATGTATATGGCCGACTTGGCCACTGAGCCACGCTGGCAGCGTGTAGAAGGCACTTTTGGCGAAGATGCCGACTGGGCAGCAAGTATGACGAGGGAGATTGTGCTGGGGTTTCAGGGGCTAAAACTAAACAAAAACTCGGTGGCACTCACTACCAAGCACTTTCCGGGTGGTGGCCCACAAGAAGACGGTCAAGATTCACATTTTGACTGGGGTAAGTTTGCACACTACCCTGGTGGTATGTTCGACTATCACGTCAAGCCTTTCAAGGCGGCTATTGATGCGGGTACGTCGTCTATGATGCCCTACTACTCTGCCCCCAAAGACAAAAATATGGAAGCCGTTGGGTTTTCGTACAACAAGGCCGTTATCAAAGACTTATTGCGTACAAAATTAGGTTTTAGGGGCATTATCAATTCAGACACTGGCCCAATAGACATGATGCCGTGGGGTGTAGAAAACCTGACAGTGCTGGAACGCTACCAAAAAGCGATTGAGGCTGGTGTTGATATATTTTCGGGTGGGGCCGACCCTACCCTACTATTGGAAACTGTCAAAAAAGGAATGGTTACAGAGGCTCGCATTAACGAATCTATTGCACGATTGTTAAAAGAAAAATATGAATTAGGACTATTTGAAAACCCTTATGTAGATGTAGAAAATGCCATCAAAACCGTTGGCAATGCCGAGTTTTAGAAAAAAGCAGATTTAGCGCAACGCAAATCAATAGTACTGCTCCGAAACGATGCCCAGTTGTTGCCAATATTAACCAAAACCAAAGTCTATTTTGAAACATATAAAGAAAGCAGCGGTCGAGGTGCCAATCAAGGTTCGGCTGTCAATGTCAATAAGCCTACAATTCAAAATCAAAATATAACCTTTGTAGCAACCAAAGAAGAGGCTGACGTGGTTTTGTTGTGGCTCATACCGAGTGGTGGAAGTTTGTTTAGTTCGCAAGGTAAGGCTATTGAGTTGAGTTTGTCCAAAAATAAAATTGACGTAACTCATGTGAACGAAATAATCAACGCTAAACCAACCATTGTAGCAATCAACTATACCAACCCGTGGGTAATTGACGAGATTGATTTGGGCAAGACCAAAACTGTTTTGGCTACATTTGGCACTACGCAAGAAGCCCTGCTGGACGTTGTAATGGGTACTTTCAAACCAACAGGCAAAATGCCATTTACGACACCAATTTCTGAAAAAGCAGCCCAAGAAAACAAATCGGACGTGCCGGGCTATCTGGAGCCAAAAGGCTATGGGTTGTTTATGTTTGGTGCTGGACTGAATTATAAATAGCCATGTTCAACGCCATCAATGTTAGGCATCAGCTACACGCACAGCCAGAACTATCAGGTCAAGAAGCTGGTACGGCAGCTTTTGTGGTATCACAATTAAAGTCGATAGGAGTATCAAAAATTCATACTGGTTTTGCTCAACATTCGGTTTTGGCCGAGATAGACTGCCAACAAGCAGGCCAAACAATACTTTTTCGTTGCGAGCTCGATGCACTACCCATCAATGAAATCAATGACTTTGCTCACCGTTCGACCAAACAAGATATATCACACAAGTGCGGGCATGATGGCCATATAGCTACAATGTTGGCTTTTGCCGATAAATTGATACGAAGCCCTGCGCCAACTGGCAAAATTTTGCTGCTATTTCAGTCTGCCGAAGAAACAGCCGAAGGTGCAAAGTTTATTATTGAGTCTGGTTTTTTAGCACAATTTTCAATTGATTTTGTATTTGCTTATCATAACATACCGTCGCTGCCTCTGGGTACTGTTAGTTGCAAAAAAGGTATTTTTACGCCTTCGGTTGAAAGTTTTTGTATAGAACTCACAGGCAAAAAATGCCACGCCTCACAACCATCAAACGGTATCTGTCCAGCCAATACCATTGCCGAGTTGATAATATTTATGGCCTCACTTGACCAGCCTAACCAAGTGGCAGACGATTATTTTGTGGCAACACCAATATATATCAATATGGGCGACAAAACGTATGGTATAGCAGCAGGACACGCCACGATTGGTTATACGATTCGTACATTTGACAACTTGGTTTTGGAACAATACAAACAAAAAATTATTGAAACGATAGCCTCAATTTGTAAAAAAGAGAGCTTACATTTTGATATTTTGTGGTTTGAGGCATTCAAAGCAAACATAAACGACGCCGAAGCCTTTGAACGCATCCAGTCGGCTGCTACTCATAGCAACTTACAATTTATAGAAATGGAACAACCTTTTGATTTTGGAGAAGATTTTGGTATGTTTACAAACACTTACAAAGGTGCCATGTTTGGTATTGGCTCTGGCACAAATTGCCCTGCTTTACACACCAATAACTATGATTTTCCAGACGAATTGATTGATATTGGTAGCGATGTGTTCTATCAGCTATCCTATTTGTAATTGGGTCGATTGCTTAATGATTATTGATGCTCTGTTGATTACTAATTCAGAATTATAAATGATTAAATGACTGAATAAACATTTGATTTTTGTTACTACTCAGGTTGTAATTTGATAATTTGAGAGAGGTATGGGAGTACCTCAAGTTTTCTTTTGAGAAGCGTATCAATGACAGAACGAATGG
>JAYVJH010000346.1:0-1517 GCA_043769455.1 Runella sp.
TCCAAGCACTTAAACTTATCAAAATTGATGCCAAAAAATATGACATTGACCCCGATAAAATAGGAATTATGGGTTTTTCGGCTGGTGGACATTTGGCAAGTACACTTAGCACACATTGGTACAAAGACCTGCCCGCACAAGCTCTCGGTACTGTGGCCGAGGCTGCCATCAAACCCAACTTTGCTATTCTTGTTTATCCTGTTATTTCGTCGGGAATTTACAAGCATGGCGGTTCGTTTGAAAGACTATTAGGAAAAGCCCCCCAAGCCGATTTATTAGATTATTATTCGACCGAAAAACAAGTAACAGTTCACACGCCGCCTACGTTGCTCATTCATGCCACTGACGACAAGGCCGTGCCAGTCGAAAATAGTTTATTGTATTACTCTGCTCTCAAAAAAGTAGGAGTATCGGCCTCGTTATTGGTCTATGAAAACGGTGGCCATGGCTTTGGAATGGCACAAAAACAAAGTGGTTCTGCCAAAAATTGGACAGAACATACCCGACAATGGTTGTCAGCGATGGGTTTTTAGTTGCGATTTTTATGTTTTTTTAATACCAATATTTTTAATTTTGAATCCAGCAGCCAGTATCATTATTGCTTTTTATAACAATATCCGAAATCTCCGCCTTGTGTTGGCCGGTTTGGAACGCCAAACAAACACTGATTTTGAGATTATCATCACAGACGATGGCTCACGGGCAGACGTTGTGGAGGAGATAAAGCAGATTCAGCGACAGTCAAAACTCACAATCAGACACTTGTGGCAACCCGATAACGGCTGGCAAAAAAACGTGATGCTCAACAAAGCGGTCGTTGCGGCACAGACCGATTACCTGATTTTTATTGACGGCGATTGTATTCCAGACGACCGATTTGTGGCCGAACACCTCAAAAGCAAAACATTGGGTTTTGCATTATGTGGCCGACGGGTGTATCTATCCGACAAAATTTCTAAATCATTGACTCCTCAAATTGTGGGCGACAATTATTTTAATAGAAATTACCTAAAACTCTTTGTAACAGGCCAAACTCGGCATGGCGAAAAAATGATTTTTGCTCGTATTCCCTTCATTGCCAGATATATAAATAGTAAACATCGAGATTTTTGGGGTTGTAATTTTTCAATTCACAAAGCCGATTTGCTTGCTATCAACGGGTTTGACGAACGATTTGTAACACCAGGCATTGGCGAAGATATTGATGTTTACAGGCGATTGTTGCTCACAGGCCGCAGTACCAAGTCGGTGGTGGCTACGGCATTGGTCTATCATCTCGACCACAAAGAAACTCAAATTCCACAAGCTACCTACGACTTAGAAACTATTACAAAACAAGAAACCAATCCTTTTACGCCTTTTGGTATTGATAAAAAATGAACTCAAAATCTTTTAAAACAGAACTCACAGAAACCGTTAAACTCAGTGTACCGATAATGATAGCGCAACTGGGAGCAATATTGATGGGTGTAACCGACAATATTTTGGTTGGTCGCTACTTGGGTTCTACATCGTTG
>JAYVJH010000347.1:0-1866 GCA_043769455.1 Runella sp.
CAAATTAGCAAATTTGTTATCATCGGGATCGTCTTCTATCAAGTTCCATACAAACGAAGGTTCTGACATTTGTATATTTGACTTTGTTAGCATTAGTTCTATCACCAAATCTGCCGCTGTTTTTGAATATCTATCTGTTATCATTTCGTAGTACTCTAACAAAATTTCCGTACTCACCACCCAAATAAATTCACCTAAATTAAATGCCTCGTATAGCCAATATCCACTTCCTTTTGGTGGAATAGACGCAAGTAAACAGTTAGTATCAATTACAACTTTCACGATTTTGCCCGTATTTTTTTTAGCATTTCAGTTCTATTACTCTCTGTGAGCCAAGAGTCATAATCTTTTTGCGTGTACTTTTTTTGGGTTATTATGCGGTCTAATTCCTGGTTTAATTTTTGTTGTAAGTGAGCTTGAACCAAACTAATTATCTCGTCTGATTCATTGGAAGACATCACTGAAAACAAACGCAGTAACCTAATTTGCGCCTCGGTCAATGATTTGGGTGTTTGTAAAGCAGTCATGGTTTTTTATCGAAAAAAGCACCTCAAAGGAACTTAAACCTCTAAGGTGCTACAAAAGTAGTTCATTACAAGAAATTTTTACTCGAAAATATCAGAAAAGTAAACTTAAACCGCCATTGAGGCTCAAAATACCGATTGGTTTTACTTCCCGCAAAAAATCTGTGCCTGTATCTGTACCAATTTTTACTGTTGTTTCGACCGAGTCGAAGCTGGCTCGGGTTGCGAGATAATCGGCATGAACGGCAAGGGCGATATTGCGACCAATCATATAGCGAACGCTTGCACCCAAACCTGCCGTAAATGACTTAGAATTGACTGCCGTTGTTTTGACGCTCATTGTGTTGCCATAATAAAGCCCTTTTAGTTCTGTACTTGGCCGCTCTACCCACGACATACCACCTGTGAGCCGTCCGTCTATGGTGAGTCTATCAAAAATAAAACTCACGTAAGGCCCTGCCAATAAATGTGAGCAATTCCAGCGACCCGCACTGGCTTTCCAGTCGCTGCCAAGTTTGCCATTTTCTACTTTCTCAATCATTTGTCTGGTACTGCCGTCATTCAAACAATTACTAAAACTAAGAACTGCACCCCAGCGGTGGTTGAGCCGATAACCCAACGAAACCTGAAACGACGAGCCACTCAACGCCATCAAGTCTGACGGGGCGTTGGGGTCGCTTTTATAAGGTGAGCCAATTGGCATAGCCAAACCGCCTGAAATATTCAAAAAACCTCGGCGGTCGATATGCGACAATATAAAATCTCGCTGCGCCATCATGGGTAAACTGGCCAACAGACCAACTACAAGTAAAAGTGCTTTTTTCATGGTAATTGATATTTATTAAAATATTAGAGTTTTACGGTTACAAATCAAAATATCAAATACCGTGCCATGTTTTTTAATATCTTGATTATCAGTTAGTTAATAAATAATATTGCTCATTATCAAACATATTACTATTTTTGTAATAATGACCAACTATTTAGACATATTGATAAAACGTATTGCAGCCTTGCAGACAAAAGGCGATATATATTTTACAGCAGGGCTATTTGAAGCACAACGAACAAATACTTTGATTGGCTACAAACGCAACGATGAAACCATTTTTTTTACAGCCATCATTACTTTTACACTCCAGCGACTTCGTCATTTATTATCGACAGAAAGCCAAAAAATAGTAGATAATATCACGGCTAAAGCAATACAAAACTACCCCGATTTTGAGAATAAAGACGGTCTCAAAACGTATAATTTCTGGAAAACAAAACCGTCTCAACACTTCCCAAATGGCTATGTTTTTGGGCGATTTAGTCATTTTAAAATTCCTGACGATGTCGA
>JAYVJH010000348.1:0-3291 GCA_043769455.1 Runella sp.
GGTTCAAAAAATGATAAAAGAGGGTATTATTACCGAAAAAGAGGTCCAAGAAGCAGCTGAAAATTACCTCATAATATAATCTGTAGAGTTTTCAGTATATAAAGTAACAGACGATGCACTTTATATTGCACAATGTCGCTGGCATTATGATAGGTAATTTTATAGACATTATCTTACTAATTTTACCGTTAAATAAATATTTTCAAAAAACAATGTAAAATATTTGGAAAAACAAAATCTATTCTTTTACTTGGCATCGTCAAAGCAGCAAAGGCTGTTTTTTAGAAAAATATTTTAGCGTTTTTAGCTATACGACCCTGTCATCTGAAAAGGTAGAAAATTTCAAAGGCAACAGGCGAGTCGAGCAAATGCTTGCGTTTAAAGACGTGAGCGTTGCTTTACTTTGTTGCCACGGGATTTCTACCCCCTCAGAGGCAAAGTAGCAACGCCCACGTTTTTTTTATGCTGTATTGAACGTGCACTCTCAATAAATAGGTGATTTACGCCAGAAGACCTACACAGAATTTTTTGGCAAAGTTTCTAAACAATTTAAATTAAAAATCATGAAAAAAAATCGAAATTTGTTGTTAGCTGGAGCGTGTTGCTTTACACTGCTTTCTGTGATTGTCTCTCGGCAATCGCTAGCGCTTCTTGGTGGTAAATCTATATCCGAAACACAATGTAATAAAAAAGGTTGGGGAGAGGTAGGTTATTCAAATGATTGTTATCCATCACCATCGGGGAGCTGTATTAACAATGGTTGTCCAAGTGGGACTACCGAAGTTCCAATATGCCCATAGTCTACTAATCATAAAAAAACAATTTCTCTTAAATTCGAAACAATATGAACACGACAAATAAATTCTTGATAATGGTATCAATATCGGTTCTTGGTATCATTTTTGCTCAACTTGAAGTAAATGCCGACGATAAGAATAAAGTTCCGGAACGATTTAATTGTAACGATAGTAAAGGTAACCTTGCTGCATTTGGTAATTCTTGTGTACCTTCTCAAGGGGATCAATGTATTCCTAATTCTTGCCCGTCGGGTTCAAAAAAAGCAGAACTGTAGCCACAAACACACCAAGCTATGTTCTGTAAGAATTATGACTTATAAAACATAGCTTGGTATTGACTCAAAATCTAACTTAAATATTGATTTTTATGTTATCATTTTCTTTTAAAAACCAACTAAAACGGATGTGTATATTCATACTGTTTTGTTTGGTTACATGCGGTTGTTCACCAGAAAACAAACAACAATCAAAGAACTCAATACCTCTGACTACTATTGAATTAGGCAATGAGGCTCTGGATAAAAAAATAGGAAATACCGATGATTATTTTGAAATCACCAAAGTTATGCCACTTCAATTTTCGGAAGCAGGTATAATAACTGGAGTAGGAAAGGCATTTAAAATAGCAGATAAATTTTTCTTATTTGACAAAAACTATTCGGCTCTAAAAGCATTTAGTGATGACGGCAAATTTTTGTATAATATTGGAACAATAGGGCAAGGCCCAGGTGAATTTACAAGGCTTTATGATGTAGATTATATCAAAGAAGACAGTGTGTTTTTTCTGTATTGTATGAATGAACATTCATTGCTGACTTTTAGGCCAAATGGTAAATTTGTCAAGAAGTATGATGTGCCGCTATTTGGATATTACTTTGCTCGCAATAACAACAAAAACTATTACTACATTAACTACAATACAAGCGAACATAACAATAGCTCAAACATAGTAATAACTGATGATGCGAATGATATTCTTCACACATATTTGCCTTATAACAATAAAAAAAAATCATCTCTATTTTCTTTTTCTGGTTTTTTGACCAAAAATAATGAAAGTAATATTTTGACAGCCAACGCTTTTGCAGATACGGTTTATGAGATAAATAAAGAAGGAATATACCCTAAATATTTTCTAAACTTTGGCAAAGACAATTGTCCACCAGAAGCCAAAGAGCATGATAAAATGGCGAAAATATTAGCAACTTGTACCTATCTTAACGCAACCTTTTTTGAATCTCAAAAAGCTATTTTTTTCACCCTTACTCGCAAAGGGAAATACGCAAAATGTTGTTGGTTAAAAAAACAAAATTTGATTTTAACAGATAGACAGTTTGAAAAAGTAAGTCTGTTTTCACTATTGTCAAGCCATAAGTTTACTAATGCCGATGGTAGCTATTTTGCATTTATTTATCCAGAAACCTTTTTTGACCTCAAAGAATACAAACCCGAGATAATGGAAAACATAAAACGAGAATACCCACAGTTATATCCGTATTTATTGAATCTAAAAGAAGATGATAATCCATTATTGATTGAATTTAAAATCAAAATATAAGATGAAAACATTTACTACTGCATGGTTATTTTGGGCTGTTATTTTGGTCAACATCTGCGTTGTTATTTATTTTGGCTATCCTCATGCTCAAAAAATTTATGAACAAAAATTCAATACTACCGAAATAGAAATAGAGCGTAAAATGATAGATGTAGGTACTTATACGGCTGGTAAAAACACCAAAGCTGTTTTTAGAATCACGAATATTGGCACAAATGACTTGTTGATAAAAAGTGTTAATCCAGATTGTCATTGTACAGGAGTTAATTGGACGAAGACGAAAGTAGCACCAGATTCTACCGCCATCATTAAGGCTCAATTTGATAATAGTACAACAGGCTATTTTCAAAAAATAATTAAAGTTGAGTGCAACACAATGAATAGCCCAATAATTCTGACACTCAGAGGTAAGGTAGCTTCTGAAGACTAAAAATAAAGTCATAAAATTTTGCTATTTCCTGCTCGTTTAGTTATCTTTAAAAATACAAAACAACGAATAAAAATGCAGGAAATGAAAACACAAGCCTCAAACTTCATTACCTTCATTCTCTTCATTTTCTTAATCTCTTGCCAAAAACCCACCGACCAAGAAACCACCGCCGCCGCCAGCCAATCCAGCCCCAACATTACCCAAGTAGCTGTAGTTGAGGCCAAAACGCAGCCTTTTGCGTTGCAGTTGCTCTCAAACGGGCGCATTTCGGCGCAGGGGCGGGCGAGTTTGCAGTTTAAGATGCAGGGGGTCATTGAGCGTATCGTTGTGGCCAACGGGCAGGGGGTTTCGGCTGGGGCTTTGCTGGCCCAATTAGACAATTCGGCCCAGCAGGTGGCCGTAGAGCAGGCGCAAGTCCAACTCAAAGAAGCCCGCCTCGAACTTAACAAACTACTCATAGAATACGGCGGCGAAGACCAAGATAGTAGCTCGGTGCGGCCTCGTAT
>JAYVJH010000349.1:0-5996 GCA_043769455.1 Runella sp.
GACTTAGAACAAAAATTCGGAATAACCAATCGTAGAAAACGGCTATTTGAGCAATTTGTGAGCATTGAGCCAAGCAAAGGGTTATCGGAAATATTGAAAGAATTAGACGATTTGCCGATTAAAAGCGAAAAAGCCAAATCAGAGTGGATTGTTGCACCTATTTTGAGAGAATTGCGTAACAATAATGATAAGTTTTTTACAATACATTCTGGCGATAATTTAAGTGCCGATGAGGGCGCAGGTCTCAAAGGCGAATGTGATTTTATACTCTCAAAAGACATTGGTACTTTTGATATAAATTATCCGATTATTCAAGTCGTTGAAGCAAAAAAAAATGACATTGATTTGGGCGTAGCACAGTGTGCAGCTCAGTTGTTGGGTGCAAAAATTTATAATGAAAAAAAAGGCGTTCAACACAAACAAATTTATGGCTGCGTTACAACAGGCAATGACTGGCTTTTTATGGTATTGCAAGACAAACTATACATCGACACCAAACGATATTATTTAACAGAAATCAATCAGATTTTGGGAGTGTTTCAAACAATTATTGATTATTATAAACCTTAGAAATGCAAAAATCAGACGTATTTAAACAAATCGCCGAAACGCTTGTAAATCAAGGGTTTGATATTATAAAACAAGATGAAAGCCGCCCATGGGGAGGTTTTTTTGTGTTGAACGAAGCCCAAACAGCCCAGTTTGCGGCTAAGTATTTTCCAGACGTTATACTGTCTGATTTACAAATTACCCAAAAACTAAGCCCTAAAATATTGGTAGTAGCACCCGAAAAACGACTTTCGTGGCAATATCACCACCGCCGAGCCGAAATCTGGCGTGTGATTGAGGGTACAGTAGGCGTAAAAACAAGCGATACCGACCAAGAAACCGAACTCAAAACCTACCAGCCTGGCCAAATCATTACACTCAAACAAGGCGAACGACATCGATTGATTGGACTGGCAGAGTGGGGGATATTAGCCGAAATATGGCAGCACACCGACCCCAAAAATCCGTCAGACGAAGACGACATAGTACGTGTGCAAGACGATTTTGGAAGATAAAAATAAATCTCAGCGAACTCAGTATCTCAGCAAGAAAAAGACGACATAGTACGTGTGCAAGACGATTTTGGAAGATAAAAATAAATCTCAGCGAACTCTGCACCTCTGCGAGAAAAAATATATACCATGGACAATTTAGAAAATCTCAAATACCCAATCGGACGCTTTCAGTATGGCCAGACCTATAACGCTGACATCAACAAAGCCAATGTTCAAATCATAGCGGCATTGCCTTCAAAGCTATTTAATGTCATAAGTTCATTGACCGAAGACCAGTTAGAAACACCCTATCGGCCCGATGGCTGGACAATCAGACAGACTGTTCACCATTTGGCCGACAGCCACATAAACGCCTATATGCGGATACATTCGGCCTTGACGGTCGATAACCCAACGATTGCAGGCTACGCCGAAAACCTCTGGGCCGAGCTACCCGATGGTAAAGTTGCACCAGTTGATTGGTCGCTGCAACTCATCAAAAACCTGCACTTGCGCTGGGTTATGCTCCTAAATTCATTGACTGAAACCCAACTCGAACGTACTTACTACCACGCTGGCTACGACCGTGTTTTTGTACTCAAAGAAGTACTTGGCCTCTATGCTTGGCACAGCGAGCATCACTATCAGCACATCAAACGTACTTGCGATAGGAACGGCTGGTAGCGTTTTTTTGTTCTGGTATTATGTTAGAAAACTTATTCATTGGGGCTATGTTTTTGGGAGCGATTGGCTATCTGTCAAATCGTTTCTGGAACGAACTGTCGGCCAAAAAAACGGGTTGCGGCAAAGGCTGCGGCTGTGAAAAAAAATAGGCTGTAGGTTGTCAAATCGTATTTTTTGCACTTTATATTGAAACGATAAATTCATCATTCATAACTCATAACTCATAACTCATTTTGCTACGAATAGCTATACAAAAATCGGGTCGTCTGAGCGAAGACTCTATCAAATTATTTAAAGAATGTGGAATTAGATTTGAGAGCGGCTCAACGGGCAAACTCAAATCGGTATCGTCTAATTTTCCTGCCGAATTTTTGTTTTTGCGAGACGATGATATACCTGGCTACGTGGCCGATGGTGTGGCCGACTTAGGAATAGTAGGCGAAAACGTGCTGGTTGAAACAGGCCGACAGGTATCGGTCGCTCACAGAATGGGTTTTTCAAAATGCCGACTGTCGTTGGCCATTCTTCGTAGTGAAGCCTATACGGGTGTTGAGTCGTTTGAGGGCAAAAGTATTGCTACATCTTATCCCAGATTGCTGGGCAATTATCTGGCCGAAAGAAACATCAAGGCCGATATTCACGAAATAAGCGGCTCGGTCGAAATCGCCCCCAGTATCGGTCTTGCTGATGCCGTTTGCGACATTGTGAGTTCAGGTAGTACGCTGTTGAGCAATGGACTGAAAGAAGTTGAAACCATTTTTCAGTCGGAAGCCGTGCTAATTGCCAATCAGAAACTATCGGACGAAAAACGTATTTTGTTAGAAAGCCTTTTGTTTAGAATCAATGCCGTACAAGCCGCCCAAAATAACAAATATATTGTACTAAATTGCCCCAAAGATGCTATCGAAAATATTGGTTCGCTACTGCCTGGCATGAAAGCCCCAACTGTTGTGCCTCTCACGACCGAAGGCTGGGTATCGCTACACTCGGTAATAAATGAAAACGAATTTTGGACAAATATCACCAAAATTCGTGCCGCTGGCGCAGAAGGAATACTGGTGATTCCGATAGAAAAAATGATACATTAACAATGTGCTGGTATGCCAATGTGCCGATGTGCCAATTTTTACTACATCGTAATAATAACCCATTGACACACTGGCACATCAACACATTAGCACATTAAATTATGACAATAACACCTTTCCCAAAACGCACTGACTGGCCTGCACTATTGGCTCGTCCTGTCCAAGATTTATCTAAAATCGAAAAAATAGTTGCACCTATTCTCAAAAAAGTACGAGAAGAAAGCGATGCCGCGCTGCGTGAGTTGGCTCTGCAATTTGACAAAATAGAACTGATAGATATAGAAGTGCCAAAGGCCGAAATTGAAGCGGCTGAGGGTTTACTTTCTGATGAACTCAAAGCAGCTATTGGGCAAGCCTACGCCAATATTTATAAGTTTCACGAAGCACAAAAGCAGCCCGTTCAAAAAATCGAAACCATGGCTGGCGTAACTTGCTGGCGCAAATCTGTGGCTATTCAGAAGGTAGGTTTGTACATTCCGGGCGGGTCTGCCCCGTTGTTTAGTACGGTTTTGATGTTGGGTATTCCTGCCAAAATTGCTGGTTGTCAAGAAGTTGTGTTATGCTCGCCCAGCAACCACCCCGCTATTTTGTATGCAGCGCAGTTGGTTGGTGTTACCAAAATATTCAGAATTGGTGGCGCACAAGCCATAGCGGCCATGGGCTATGGCACGGAGTCTGTACCGAAAGTCTATAAGATTTTTGGACCAGGCAATCAGTACGTTACAGCGGCCAAAATGCTACTGACCAAAGAAGGCACAGCGATAGATATGCCCGCAGGGCCAAGCGAAGTAGCGATTTATGCCGACAATACGGCCATTCCAGCCTTTGTAGCTGCCGACTTATTGGCACAGGCCGAGCATGGAGCAGATAGCCAAGTATTATTAGTTTCGACTGATAAGAAATTTTTGGCAACTGTAAACCTCACACTTAGCACACAGTTAGAAAACCTGCCCCGTAGGGATTTGGCCCGCAAAGCCATCGAAAACTCAAAAGCGATATTAGTAGAAAATCACGCCGAAGCCATTGATTTATTGAACGAATATGCAGCCGAACATTTGATTTTGAGTGTTAAAGATTCTGAATCAGTCTGCGAACAAATCGTCAATGCTGGCTCTATATTTTTGGGTAATTATACCCCCGAGTCTTGCGGCGACTACGCCTCTGGTACTAACCACGCCCTGCCCACCAACGGCCATGCACGGGCATATAGCGGAGTGTCGTTAGATAGTTTTGTGAAGAAAATAACTGTACAGCATATCTCAGAAGAAGGCATCAAAAACCTTGGCCCGACAGTAGAAATCATGGCCGAAGCAGAGTCGTTGCAGGCTCACAAACAAGCAGTGAGTTTGAGGTTAAAAAGTTTGGCCTCCTAAATCCTCCGATGGGGACTTTTTTTACTTATCTTTGGCTAATATTCTGATACAATCATGGAAACTGCAACCTTAGTCTCAATCGAAGAGTTTTTTGAAGAAGCCGCCCAAACACCCGACCGCATCGAATATGCCGATGGCGAAATAATTTATAATATGGCAGGAGCAAGCAAAACACACGAAAAATTAGTATTCAATGTACTATTTAGTTTAGGGCTGATTTATCGGCGAGAGCCAGAGGTAACAATTTATCCCAGCAACCGATATTTGTATATTTCGGCTTGCGATAAATTTGTACTACCAGACGTGATGGTCGTTGAGGGCGAAGAAGAAATTTATACCCAAGAACGCCAAGGTTTTGAGCCATTGATGAACCCCGTTGCCATTGTAGAAGTAATGTCGGGCTCTACCAAAGACTACGACCGAGGCGAAAAGTTGGATTGCTACCAGCAAATAGACAGCGTGAGACAGATACTGTTGGTGTCGTCCGAAAAAGTGCAAGTAAAGTCATACTCTTACCAAAGCCCCGGCCAATGGCACTATACGCAGCTCAATGACACATCTCAAAGTCTTGATTTTCTGGGTAATAGCATCAAAGTTGAGGAGTTGTATCGAAAGATAACGTTTTGAGTAAATAACTATGGAAGATATATTTGTAACCAACATACGCATCAATAAAGTGCGGCATGTTTAACCAATAAAATGATAATGATATGGGAGTACTGTTAAAAAATGTTATCGATGAAATGCAATCCGATAACCAAAATAATTTATTCTTTAATTTTTGGGCATCTTATATGAAAGAAAGAGAATATCAACCAGAAAGTGGAAGAGATGTTCTAAAAAAAAAATATGACGAAATTGTAAAAATTTATAAGAATAAACAAAGTGAAAATCCAGTCAGTAAAGATTAATGGTATTCGAGGCTTTAGTTATTGGGAAGACGACCAATCGCTCGAAAATCCGCATGCAATTGTAATGGATTCAAAGCATTTTCTGTTGTATGGAGAGAATGGTACAGGAAAATCCAGTTTTTTTGATGCAATAGAATGGTGTTTGACAGGTGAAAACCCTGAGATTAAAAATAGGAGTCTCGACAGTAGTGATGGTTTTTTGAAAAATCACTTTTGCCCAGCTAATGCTGTGGCATCAGTAGAAATTAGTTTTGGCTCTGAACCGCCAATTAAACGAGAAACAAGAAGAGGAAATCTTGATGTTGAATACATCGCCGATGCAGTAAATCATTTTATTGAAACAAGCAGAATAGAACAATTTGTGATTGACACACGCAAAAAACTATGGGACAGATTCTTGAAATTATTAGGATTAGACGAGCTGATTGTAGAAAGAGAGCAGTTATTGGCACTTAAAAATGAATCGGAAAAAGAGCAAAAACGAATAAAAGCCGACTATGACTCTTCCAACGAAAGAACAGAAAATAATAAAAATGAATTAGCCAAAATTGAAATAAGCCTAAAAGAGAGTTTTGGTGAAAATTGGTTAGATATTTTAAATAGTAATGATACTCAAAATAGTGGTATTCAAAACAAATATGACGAGTTGGTAAAACTGAGGAACTATATCAAAAGTTTTGTCGAAAAAAAGAACAAAAAGAAAGACTTTGAAGCCGAACTACAGAAGATAGAGCAAAGTATTCAGCAAGAAAAACTATCAATGGATAGTGCAGATACGTCAAAAATTATTAGTGAGGCGTATAACTATTTTCAGGGTAATATAGCTATCACAGAGTGTCCTGTTTGTGGTGAAAATAGAGATTATCAGACAGTTTTAGAAAGATTAAAGAATTTGAA
>JAYVJH010000350.1:0-3999 GCA_043769455.1 Runella sp.
AAAATTCTATATTGCATATACAGTTTTTTCATATCCTCAAACTCTTGGGTGTAGTCTAATGGGTTTTTGCCATTTCGATTGGCCGTACTACCAGTCGTAAAATGTGCCATGGCCAACAACGATTTGAGTGTATGTTGGTGCGTAGCAATGGTTACCGTATCGTTGTCGGCCAAGAGTTTTCGTTTGATGCGCTCACCATTGACAAACGTTCCGTGCTTGCTGTCTAAATCTTCAATTAAAAAAACGGTGGGACTACAAACTGTAACGCAAGCATGCTGACGGGTAACGTTGGTATAGTCTAAGCAAATATCGTTGGTATTGAGCCGCCCAACGGTAATTTGTTTGAGTTCAAGATTTTGGTTTTCCATTGGTTTAGGTGTTTGTTTTTTTGATTGAGAGTGCCTTTTTAAAATGTAGTTTAGATTGTGTATATATACTTTGCAAACTACAAAATAGAACTGAATTTTTGACTAAAACTACTTGTAATGTTATCAAATGGTGCTACCTTTGCACCCTAATTAAAAAAATAACTCGCTAATCTGAATGGTGGACTGTTGTTTACCCGCTGAGAAAAGCCTTTAAAGTTCAAAACAATGACAAATGAGTTAATGCAGGCAGTTGATGCCGAGTATGCAGTCCGCCGCCACAAACACCCAAACTTTGGCGCAGGCGACACCGTAAACGTACACTTGCGTATCGTCGAGGGTATCAAAGAGCGTATCCAGGTTTTTACAGGTACAGTCATTCAGCGTCGTAACAACGGCGGTAGTGGCGAAACGTTCACAGTTCGTAAAATATCGAACGGAGTGGGTGTAGAGCGTATCTTGCCAATACTTTCACCAAATATCGACAAAATCGAAGTTGTGCGCCAGGGGCGTGTCCGTCGTGCAAGATTGTTTTATCTACGTGGCAAACAAGGTAAGTCTGCTCGTGTTAAAGAGAAAAAAATCAGAAAATAAACTGATAGAAATAAACAAAAAAAGGCCGCTCCGAAAATAACTTTCAGAGCGGCCTTTTTTTGTTTTATAGTTTTTTTAGAATATATTTGAACTGAAAATTTTAAATATCTATACAAAAATATCAAGGTATTTTAATTTTGATAACTTACTGATTTACAGTGTTATAATTAACTCACGACAATAGACTATAAACTCACGACTACTCAATAAAATGTACGACATAATCATAGTTGGGGCTGGTACGGCTGGAATGCCTTGCGCCATAGCCGCCGCCGAAGTAGGTGCAAAGGTATTGGTCATCGAAAAAGCCAATCGGGTAGGCGGGACGCTCCATTACACAGGCGGACACCTAAGTGCAGGTGGTACACGCCACCAAATAAAACACGGTATTGAGGGCGACAGCCCACAGAAGCACTATGACGAAGTAATGTCTATTTCTAAGAACACAGCCGTGTCGTATATTGTTAAACTCGCTACCGACGAAGCCCCTCGAACCGTTGACTGGCTCGATAGTTTGGGTTTTGAGTTCTCGCCCGACTCGCCTCGTATTGTGTATGGCCATGTGCCGTATTCTGTTGCCCGTACTCAATACGGCAAAGATGCTGGCACTTCTATTTTCAAAGCCATCGAACCGCTCTGGAACAAGTACGTGGCCGATGGGCATATTACTGTGATGCTCAATACTGAACTCAAAGATTTGACTGTCGAAAACAATAAAGTAGTTGGAGTGAGTGTGGTAGCCAATTCAGAACCTGAAACGTTATTACTCAAAACTGCGCCAAACGTAGTACTGACCACGGGCGGTTATGCGGCAAATGCACAGTTGTTTGCTCAAAAACACCCCAGTCACCCTCGGCTCATAACAACAGCGGCAGAGACTTCGACAGGCGAGGGCATAACGATTGCTGAACGAATTGGTGCTAAATTCTGGAATGCCGACACACACATATCAAGTTTGGGTGGTATTGAATTTGAACCCAATTCGGGAAAAGCAGATTTTTGGCAAGGCTGGGCTATGGTTTTTACAACCAGCTATCGACCAGCACGTGAGATATATGTCAATGACAACGGCCAGCGATTTATGGACGAAGCCAACCCCGACCCCGACTACCGTGAGCGTGCCGTGGCGCAGCAACCTCAAAAACGATTTTGGATAATTTTTGACGAAAATGCGCTGATAGAACCAGCTATGACAGTTGTGCCTAAATGGACGATTGAGCAAACTAAAACCGAAGCTCAACGAGAAAAATGTGTTTGGACAGCCAATGATTTAGAAACGCTGGCTTTGAAAACAGGTTTACCAATCGACAATCTAAAAGTGGCTGTTTTGCAGTATAATCAATTTGCAGAAACAGGGCCATTTTATGCTATCTTGACTTACGCTACCTCTCTCATTAGTTTTGGTGGCTTGGCTGTCGATGAAAATCTACAAGTTATTGACAATCAAAACAATGTGATTGAAGGACTTTATGCCGCAGGTGAGATATTAGGGGCAGGGGCTACAACTGGCAATGCTTTCTGTGGAGGAATGTTAGCTACACCAGCCATTAGTTTTGGGCGAATTTTGGGGCAACGATTGGGCCAGAAGTAGCAAAACAAAAAAGCCTTTCTGCAAGTTGCAAAAGGGCTTTTTTTAATACTTAACCTATGATATAATTGAATACAAGCGTGAATATAACACAATTATCGTAAAAACGATGTTTTACCAACAAATGTAATCTATTTTAGTTTTAATTCTGTGCCTATTGCCTTCACTTTTGCTTGTAGCGAGGCATAAACGTCATCAAAATCTGACGTACTTTGTAATTCTGAAACTACCCCTACATAAAACTTGATTTTTGGCTCAGTTCCAGATGGGCGACAGGTAAATTTAGTGCCATCGGCAGTAAAAAACTGTAAAACATTTGACGACTCAATACCCATCTCGCCCGATGGAATATTGCTTATATTGCCTACTTCGTTGGTACGCTTCAATGTTTTGTAGTCATCGATTCTTATCACTGCCGAGCCAGCCAATGATTTGGGTGGGTTAGCTCTAAAATCGGCCATCATCGCTTGGATTTCTTCTGCACCTGACTTGCCTTTTTTGGTCAATGAAATCAGCCCTTCGTAATAAAACCCAAACTGCTTGTATATTTCCATAAGCATATCAAACAGGCTTAGTCCCTTGTCTTTGGCATAGGCCGTGAGTTCGGCTATGATGGCACAACTTGCTATTGCATCTTTGTCTCTGACGGCATCGCCAATCAAGTAACCGTAGCTTTCTTCGCCACCACCAATAAACTGCTGCCGACCCTCTAACTCTCTGATTACTTGGGCAATGTACTTAAATCCAGTCAGTGTGTTGTAGCAATGCACGCCATAGTTAGCCGCCATTTTGTCAATCAAGTCGGTTGTTACTATTGTTTTACATACAAACTCGTGGCCAGTCAGTTTACCCGATTCTTTCCATGCTTGTAATAAATAATAAATCAAAAGAGTAGCTGTTTGATTGCCGTTTAAGAGTTGAATTTGGCCATGGTGATTTTGGGCAGCAATACCCACACGGTCGGCATCAGGGTCTGTACCAAGTACCAGATCGGCGTTTATTTCTACGGCTTTTTTCACTGCCATTGTCATTGCTTCGGCTTCTTCGGGGTTGGGATAAACTACCGTTGGAAACTGACCATTGCCAGCCGCTTCTGCTTGCTGGGTTATGATGGTTACGTTTTCAAAACCCATTTGAGCCAGTACCTGTGGCACAAGCGTTATACCTGTTCCGTGTAGTGGCGTAAAAACTATTTTTAGGTCTTTTTGGCGAGCAATGGCTTGCTTTGAGATAGACAACGACAGAATATGAGCAATATACTGGTCATCAATGTCTTTGTCAATCAATGTGATTTTTGAGGGGTCGCCTATAAACTTTACTTCATCGACTGACTGAATGGCATTGACTTCGGCCATGACGTTGGTATCGTGTGGGGCAACGACTTGGCTACCGTCCGTCCAGTAGGCTTTGTAGCCATTGTACTCTTTGGGGTTGTGCGAAGCCGTAATAACC
>JAYVJH010000351.1:0-2548 GCA_043769455.1 Runella sp.
GGGGGGCTTGAATATAATTTGGCATCAAAAGACAACCGTTGGCAGGGTAAAGTCTATTATTATCAGGCTTTTACGCCCACAAAAGAAATAGACAAAGGCAGTACGGGGTTGTTTTTGACTTATAATGTACCCAAATTTCAACTTACTTGGGTACATGACTGGATAGGAAAAGGCTTTGATGCTGAAGCTGGGTTTGTGCCTCGGCGAGACGTGTTTCATATCTTTCCGCAAGCACAACTCAATTTTTATCCGCAAGGGCGGCTCATCAATAGGCACAATATTGGTGTGTCTTACGAACAGTTTTCGATGCCCAACCTTGGTGTTACCGACCAAAGTTATGTGCTGACTTGGAACCCGAGTTTTCAGAATACTTCTCAACTTACTATTAACCTGACAGGAAATTATACCTATCTTTTTAGTGATTTCGACCCCACTCGTTCTGGTAAAAAGCCATTGAAGTTAGGTACAAACTACCGCTACAATAATGCTCAAATTATGTACTTTTCGGACCAACGCAAAAAGTTTGGTTTCATGGCTCAGGCTACTGTCGGTCAATATTTTGATGGAACGATAGCCAATGTATCAGGCTCTGGTTCATATCGGTTTCAGCCTTCTGGTACGTTTTCGGCCAATTTTAGTTTGAGCCAAATCAATTCACCAGCGGGAAGTGGCACTTTGTTTTTGATTGGCCCCCGTACCGATATTACGTTTACCAAAAGTATATTTTGGACAACATTTTTACAATATAACAGTCTTGCCAACAACGTCAATATCAACAGTCGTTTGCAGTGGCGGTTTCGACCTGTGTCTGATTTCTTTTTGGTTTATTCCGACAATTATTTTGCAGATAGTTTCTTAGTCAAAAACAGGGCTATTATCGCCAAACTGACTTATTGGTTTAATGCTTGAAAAAAACTTAGGTACTTGTTTCAAGATGCCATATCGTAGTGATATTCACCTGTTTCGGTAGTTTTTTTTGAGAGGCGTAAACCAAATAGAGCTATTAAGCTATCTAATTGAGCCGCTTGCTGTTGTCTCAATCGTACAAAGCCATTGATGGCTATTGTATCTTGCGGAATGATTGACTTGTGGCGTTCGATAGAACGGTTGGCTCGCTCAATTAAGTCAAGTGTCTCAAAAATAGATTCTTTTAAATAGTCAATTTTCGATATGTCGTTTACTGGGTTCATCATTCAAAATTTAGTTGAATAATTCCTTTTGGATATTTTTTACCATCACGTTGGATTCTGGTTTTTGAAAACAAATGTAACCATTCTAAAGTATCCAACTTTGTAGTAAGTTCACATAGCGCATGATATACTGGGTACACTTTTACGAAATAGCTATCTATATATTTATCTCGGTGTAGGCTAATGTTTGAGAAAGCAACAAGTCCCTCATTTTTTGACTCGTAATCCTTGTAATCTATAAAAGTTACAAAGTCTATATCATTTGGATTATGTTTGTTGGATATGAAACTACCATCTATCCATTGATAAAACGAATGGGTAATTTGATTTTGAAAGTGGTGAATAAATTGTAAGTAGTTTTCAAAAATCAACTTTCTTGTTTTGGATTCTGGAAAATCCAAAACAAACATTTGTTCAAGTGTCTGTAAGTCGGGTTTAATAACCTCATGAGGTGTGATGTTTCCATTTACATCGAATCTCATATCGCCTTTACATTTCTCTTAACTGGTCAACATAAGAGCGTATTGAATATATTTTCTTATCTTTGGCTCTCAGTTTTATCTCTATAATAGATTCGTATTTTCTTTGTTTTTCTTTGTAACTAAACTGTTTTCCCTTAACGAACACAACCAAATCAGCGTTCTCACTATTTGAAGAACTATCGGTAATGGGTGCGATTGATATTATTTCCGTTAAATCGAACGCTCTAATTTCTGGTTTATTAAAATCTATTTTATCAATTCTTACGACTTCTTTTTTTGTTAGAACCAATGCCACTGTTTGATTTTTATTTGGGTAAGAATAAAAAAAACTAAATGTAGTATCGGCATAAAAATTACTAACTTCATCAACTAATTTATTTCTTCTGGCACTAAAATAATTATCAATAATCAAAGACACATCTTCTTTTTGTTTTTTTACAACATTCTGATAAACGGGGTTTGTTGTAGAGGAGTCTCTTTGGATTTTTTCTGTAACTTCTTTAGCAGTAAAAAAATTACTGCCATAAAAAAGTGCGCTACCAACCAAGGCCAATAAAACAACTATAAATACTGTACGATTTCTTTGCTTTTTTTGTAAGTATATTGCACTTTCAAGCAAGTTATTCAAGTTTTTGAAATCCATTTTGTGCTATGCTAAGGTTGTATTTTCGACAATTTTCCAAACTAATTCTCTCATCTTCTGAATTTCTCTATCACTTACCTTTTCCTGACTGTTATTCATTTCTTCAATATGTCTGTTCACTATTTTATAAGCAGATACAGGGTTTGTTCATAAAAATGTTACTGGTTGAAAATTTCTGGGATTAACTCCCAGTTTTTGGTTAATTTTTCACGTAAAATGGAAATATTCTCTCT
>JAYVJH010000352.1:0-2993 GCA_043769455.1 Runella sp.
CAAAATGGTGATTGAGCAAGTCAAAACAGAGTTATTAGCAAAAGGCAGCCCCGAAAAGGCTGCTTTTTTGTGTAGATTTTTTAAAATAGGTAAAGGTCAATATGCCGAAGGCGATGTTTTTGTAGGTGTAACCAATCCTGAAGTAAGAGCTATGGCCAAAAAATATGCTCACTTGCCATTGACTAATATTGAAACGCTACTACATGACCCAGTCCACGAAATACGGCTGTTGGCATTGGTGATGTTGGTCAATCGGTTTGAGAAAGCCAGCCGTAAGTCGCAGCAAGTGTGGACTGATAACCAAGCCATTCGCTCAGAAATATTTGAAATGTACTTGCGTAACCTCAACCATATCAATAATTGGGACTTAGTCGATGTGTCGTGTCATAAAATAGTAGGTGCGTATCTGTTTGACAAAGACCGAGATATACTTTATGAATTGGCCGCCCGCCCTCATCTATGGGCGCAGCGTGTGGCTATGGTTTCGACTTTTTATTTTATCCAAAACCGACAAGTTGCCGATACTTACCAAATAGCTGAAACACTCCTTAACCACCCGCATGACCTCATACACAAAGCCATTGGCTGGATGCTCAGAGAAGCGGGCAAACGAGACGAGGGAGTGCTGGAAGGTTTTTTACAAAGCCACATCAGGAAAATACCCCGAACTACTCTGCGATATGCTATTGAGCATTTTGAAGAAACAAAACGAAAACATTATCTTAGTCTTTAAAAATCTTGCGTAACTTTGAGACGAAATTAGTCGTGAGTCATGTGTCGTGGGAGTATTCTCAACTTTACATCTCACATCTCACATCTCACATCTCACATCTACGAAATGTCCTGGTTTACTCGCAAAGAAAAGGGGATTCAGACCCCAACCGATATGAAACGTGAAGCCCCAGATGGGCTTTGGTATCAGTGTCCCGAATGTAAAAGTGTGATTCACAGCCGTGTTCATAAGCTCAGTGCTTATACCTGCGGTAACTGCAACTATCACGAAAAAATTGGGTCAGAAGAATATTTTGAGATTTTGTTCGACGACAATTTATTTACAGAACTTGATGCAACACTGACTTCTGCCGACCCGCTCAATTTTACAGACACCAAAAACTACAAAGACCGTATTAGAGATACTGTCAAAAAAACAGGCTTACGAGATGCCGCTCGCACTGGCTATGGCAAAATAAACGGTATAGACTTGGTAGTGGCTTGTATGGACTTTAAGTTTATTGGCGGCTCGATGGGTTCAGTGGTAGGCGAAAAAATTGCGAGGGCTATTGATTATTCACTCAAAAACAATATTCCGTTCCTGATGATTTCACGGTCGGGTGGGGCCAGAATGATGGAAGCGGGCTACTCCTTGATGCAACTCGGCAAAACATCGGCCAAGTTGGCACTACTGTCCGAAGCCAAAATACCGTATATTTCGCTCTTGACTGACCCCACAACTGGTGGCGTAACAGCTTCGTTTGCTATGCTCGGCGACTTTAATATTGCCGAACCTGGCGCATTGATTGGCTTTGCAGGCCCACGGGTAATCCGTGAAACCATTGGCAAAGACCTACCCAAAGGCTTTCAGAGTTCAGAGTTTGTGCTGGATCATGGCTTTTTAGATTTTATAGTCGACAGAAAAGACCTCAAAGACAAGTTGGTGCGTTTGTTGAAAATGTTGAAATAGAAACTTCTATGCGCCTCGTCAATCATCCCGTTTTGTGCAACTATTACGTTACTTATCGCTGCAATGCAACGTGTAGTTTTTGTGATATTTGGGAAAAACCATCGCCTTACGTTACCATTGAGCAAGCGAGCCGAAACATGGCCGATTTGAAAAAACTGGGTGTCAATGTCATAGATTTTACGGGAGGTGAGCCGCTACTACACCGCCAGCTACCCGAAATGCTCAAAGAAGCCAAGCGGCTGGGTTTTATTACGACCGTTACCTCAAACGGACTACTATACCCAAAGAATGCCGAAAAACTGCGTGGGCTGATTGATATGCTGCATTTTTCGCTCGACTCACCCGACCAAGCTACGCACGATACAAGCCGTGGAGTGAAGTGTTTTGACAAAGTGATGGAGTCGATTCAGATTGCCAAATCAATGGGCGAGCGACCCGATATTATTTTTACAGTTTTTGAACATAACATCAACGACATTGAGCGGGTGTCCAAAGAAATATGCTTGCCCAACGACTTGATTTTGATTTTGAACCCTGTCTTTGAATACGGCTCAGTGGGGCAAAGCCTCTCCAACGAGGCACTTACGCAGCTCAGGTATTGGGGCAAACAAAAAAACGTATATCTCAACGATGGCTTTGTGCAGCTACGGCTCGATGGCGGCAATCACACTGCCGACCCAGTATGTAGAGCGGCCAGTACCACGCTTGTTATATCGCCCGAAAACAAATTAGTGCTACCCTGCTACCACCTTGGCACTAAACATTTTGAGATAAACAACAACCTACACGACCTCTACCGTTCCGAAGAAGTACAAAAGCTGGTAGCCCTCGAAGGAAAGCTACCAGCCTGTGAAGGTTGCGCTATCAACTGTTATATGCAGCCCTCGTTTGCGGTTGAGGTGTCTAAGTATTGGTTCAAAGCCCTGCCCAGTACCATCAAATACAATTACTTAAAAGGCACTTGGAAGCAGTTGTTTTGAAGTTATAACATTGGGGAGTCCACCGCTTGGCTCTGCCGAGTGGTAGCTATCGGATAGTCCTCTGGACGGAGTAAAATCTCATCAACTTCGCCCCCTACTTTTTTCTCAAAAACACATTCCCGTCCGACGACCTGATGCTGATTTTTGTCTTGCCATCGTTCAAAACATAACTTGTCGATTTTTTGCCAAAGTCCATAGTTTCCCCCAATTCTGCCAATTCTGTGTTGGCTATATCCATGCTAGCATTACTCAAGTCCATAGCAAGTTTCATTGCATCGAGCGAACCCGTTGAGTCTGTTACTGTTACATCTTCATTTCTACTCGTTGAATCT
>JAYVJH010000353.1:0-4231 GCA_043769455.1 Runella sp.
ATCGTAAACAACCTACCGCATGTGGAGTTTGGGGCTGAAGACGAGCAGTAAATATCAAAATCTAAAATCAATCAGTATTTTCTTTGTCGAATCGAATCGGTATCAATTACTGTAAAAATGTTTTCAAATATGATTTTATTCTGTTTCAATAACTCCATAAAAAACTGAGCAGGGGCTACTGGTTGATATGAAGTCCATCTAAAATAAATTACTCCTTGCGGTGGTTTGTACCCATATTTGAATATCAGTTCGCCATAATCCCTATCGAAAGTTAAAATTGTCCTATTTTCGGCAATGGACATTTTCATAACAGCTTCGTCCGAAATACCGCCGTGGGTTTCGCCTATGTGAACAATATCAAAACCGTTATCTGCTAAGTGTTTTTTACTGGCTATCGGAAAATTTTCGTTTGCAAGTAGTTTCATTAGGCCGCCGATTTTATAGGTATCTCATACATCATGCTGTCTTTGAGACAATCTTGAATATAGCCAAATACGGCCCTTAAACTTTCAGATGTTAAACTTGGGTAGTTTTCTAAGAGCATTTGTTCGGTCCAGCCATCGGCCAATCGGCCAATCAAAAACTCTACCGAAAGTCGAGTACCTTTAATTGTAGGTTTGCCCAACAAAATAGTTGGGTCAGAGATGATGTATGTATTCCAATTCATAATTATTTCTGTTTTTCTCACAAATCTAATAAAAATTTCGTTCACACAATACCATCACTTCATTCGCTCCAAGCCAAGTCCAAGATTTCGGCTCTTTTGGCTTCGTCCATTTTATAAAAACCACCTACTACTTTATTGAGGGCGAAGTTTTCTAATATTTTGGCTTTGTCCGACTTCATGATACTGGCCTCTGATAGTTGGGTAGGCGTACCGATTTCTTTATAAAATGATTCTAATTCTTCCAAAAAATCATCACCTGTTGCCAATGGCGAAATGACCCGCTTGGCCATAAACTCCAGCTTGGGTTGTAGTTCGGTTTTGAATGCTTTAATCCAGGCAGGATAAATAATCGAAAGCCCGGCACCATGCGGAATATCATACAGCACGCTCAGGCTATGTTCGAGACCATGCACGCCCCAGTCGCCACCACGCTTACCAGCAGAGAGCGTGCCATTGAGTGCTATTGTCGAGAGCCAAAGTATGTTGGCACGAGCATCATAGTCGTTGAGGTTGGCCATGAGTTTGCGACCATATTCAAAGGCAAGTTTGATGATGTCGGTTGCGATGTAGTCGCTTAGGGGCGAGTCGGTTGGTTCTACATATTGTTCAAAAACGTGCGAAATCAGGTCAGAAATACCGTAGGCCGTGTAATTGGCTGGAACAGAGATGGTATAACTGGGGTCGAGAAATGACACTTTTGGGTACATGGCATCGCAGCTATAACCCATTTTACGGCCATCGGCATCGTTCTGAATCACTGAGTTGCGGTTTTGTTCTGTACCTGTGGCGGCCAATGTCAATACACAAAGTAGTGGTAAGCCTTTGGTGGGTACGGGAGCCGTGCGGGTAAAAAAATCCCAGACCGAGTGGCCAGCATTTACGCCAATAGCAATGGCTTTGGCCGAATCTACAACAGAACCGCCACCTACGGCTACGACCATGTTGGCCCCAAAAGCCTCTGCAACGGCTACGGCAGCATCGACATCTTGATAAATAGGATTTGACTTAATGCCCTCAAAAAGTACGTGAGCAATGCCAGATGCGTCCAACTGCTGGACTACGGCATCAAGTACGCCATTGGTTTTGACAGAGCCTTTACCGATTACAATAATTGCTTTTTGGCCACATTGAGCTGCTTCTGCGCCCAATTTTTCGATTGTTCCTTGACCAAAATATAATTTAGTCGGATTGTATGAAGTGAAATTGTGCATTTTTATCAGATGTATTTTTTCAGTTTAATATATGTTTTATTTAACTTTGCCATTTAATATATATAATTATTTTATGTAATGGAAACACTTATAATCGAGCATCTTGACAGTTCTACAAGTAAAATATTCAAGCAAATGGCCAAAGCTTTGGGCTTATCCTTTAAAACCAGAATAGTCAAGAGTAATATCGAACAACCAGCCATTATTACTAATCCTGAGCTAATAAACCGTATTGAAGTCCACGAAGCTAATAAACGAGACAATAATTTCAAATACTATAAACGGTTTACAATAAAAGAACTAAAACAAGAAATTCAAAATCATGCGTGAGGTTAGTTTTAAACCCGAGGCATGGGAGGATTTTGTTTGGTGGGCAAGAATCAATCCCAAAATTCTTGCTAAGATTTTTAACTTACTTGATAATATCCGAAAAACGCCATTCGAGGGACTTGGTAAACCAGAACCTCTAAAAGGTAATTACGGCGGCTATTAGTCGAGACGAATTACAGACGAACATCGACTGATATATGAAATCACAGAGGATACTATTTTTATTATTTCTGCAAAAGGACATTATTTGTAGTAAATTCCCGTCGCTACAATTTGTTAAACTTACAATCTGTATTATCTGATTTTCAAATCTCAGATTGTTACAAATCACAGAGGATTAAATTTACTTCATTATCTTCATTTGTTTCATTGCCTTCATTCCCTATGTCAATATCAACTTAAAAGCTGCAATGGTCAGGCTTATTGCCAACAGATAACGCAGCGTAGGTATATTGAACTGCTTGCTGCCATAATAAGACCCAAACAGCCCGCCAACAACCGTAGCCGCTACGCCATACATGAGGTCGGGGCTTAGATTTAGTGTGTTTTTTGACAGCAAGCCGATTAGCCCCGAAACCGAATTGACAAATATAAAAAGAGCTGATACTGCCGCTGTCTGTTTGATGGTAGCCCATCTAAAAAGCAACATCAGCGGACTAAGAATGATTCCACCACCAATACCAATCATACCCGACAGTAGCCCAATAACTCCACCTGAAATTAAGCCAGCCCAAAGCGGTATGGGCTGTGTCAGTTCATCGTCTTTTTTAATGAATTGATAAACTAATCGACCAATCGAAATCAAGATACAAACGGCGAGTATTTTTTTATAAACTACATCAGGCAACTGAATCGTAGCACCATACAAAGCCATTGGCACACTGGCCAAGGCAAAAGGCCAAAAAAGTTTGAACTTGAAACAACCAGCCCGATAAAAACCAATAAAAGAAAACAACGAAACGGCCAAGTTCATGACCAATGCCGACGATTTCATGAGTGCCGGTGCGACTCCCAGCAAAGCCATGACAGCCAAATAACCGCTCGCCCCGCCATGCCCCACCGATGAATAGAGAAAGGCAACGAGTGCCAACAAAATTAAAAAAACAAGTAGTGATTCCATCTAAATTATGTTTTTGAGCGTATTTATAATAAAATAGCGTATTAACAGCAAAAAAATAGGTATTTCTACGCTAAAAAGTACCTTTTTTTTACTGTTGATTTGTGTAATGAATCCAAAATTAAATATCAATGCCATGAAAAACCCTAATTTTAATCGCAATTACAGTAACCAAAAGCAAAAAGAAGGTTTTGACGAAACCCTAATTTTGGGCGGTCTTACAGTCTTGATTTTTTCTTTTATCGTTTTTCGTTTTTTATACCCAATGATAGTTAAAGGGTTGCTCTTTTAGTGCATTAACGATTTTATTACTAAAAAACTCATTGCCGCCACTACCAACCAGCCAGCTATTTGTAGCCCAGCTGGGTGTGTGTAAGCCCCAGCCAGCCGTTTTTGTCGAATGGCGAGAAGCATGATGCTCAAAGCGATAGGCAAAATAAAGCCATTGAGCGTACCCACAAAAACTAAAATCTGGATCGGCTTACCCACTATGATAAAAACAAGGGTTGAGACTGATATAAAACCAACCGTAACGTAGCGGTGCTTGGTGTCTATTTGTCGATGGAAACTTCTCAAAAAACTAACCGAAGTATAAGCCGACCCAACAACTGACGTAATGGCGGCACACCACAGCACAACGCCAAATATCTTGTAGCCAATTTGCCCTGCCGCCGCCTCAAAAACCGATGCAGCAGGATTGTCTTTACTTAGTTGTGTACCAGTAATTACAACGCCAAAAGCCGCCAAAAATAATAAATACCTGATGACAGATGTAATCAAAATGCCTCTTGTTGCGCTTTCTGTTACAGTTTTTAGTTGATTTTGACCCGAAACACCAGCATCTAACAAACGATGTGCGCCTGCAAAAGTAATGTACCCACCAACTGTACCGCCAACGAGTGTAAT
>JAYVJH010000354.1:0-2584 GCA_043769455.1 Runella sp.
TTGGCTGGTGGATTGCCCGCCGAATATTAACTACCCGTATTGCTGGCCTTAAAGCCAGCATCGCCGCCAAACGCAAAGATTTGAACGATTGTCGCAAAAACAGTATGACTATTGGAACCATAAGTACCAACAAAGCCGATGATTTGAAAAAGATAGAAGGTATAGGGCCAAAAATAGAAGAATTACTTAATGCAGCAGGTATATCGACATTTGCAGAACTTGCCAATAGTGATACTGACCGAATAAAAACTATTTTGAACGCCGCCGGTCCACGTTTCCAGATGCACGACCCAAGTACATGGCCTAATCAATCGGCACTGGCACGTGATGGTAAATGGGACACACTCAAAACACTTCAAGACGAACTAAACAAAGGGCGGATTGACTAAAACACCAGTAAATGCTGGACGTTAAGTAACTAAAATGGTATGAAGCTGTGCTTCATACCATTTTTTGTTTTGTACCTTTGGGTTTATTTAAAAATAACCATGGCAAATATACACATCGGCGATAGAGTACGTTTGGTACATTCAAAAGAAGAGGGTATCGTAACTCGGTTTATGGCCAATCAGGTCATAGAGGTAGAAATCGAAGACGGATTCAGACTACCTGTTATGCAGCGTGAGGTAGTGTTGGTGTCGGCAGCCGAGGCGGTTGCTTTTAGAGACGAGCAACCCAAAACAGAAACCCTCATCGTTAATTCAAGTACCCGAGGCGTTAGAGCAGACAAAGGCATATTTATGGCTTTTGTGTTGTTGAATGACAGAGAACTGGCCTTGTATCTTGTCAATAACAGTGATTGGGACTTGCCATATACACTTACGGCTACCCAAGAAAAGCTACATCGAGGTATTTCGGGGGGGCTATTAAAAGCAAAAAGTAGCATTAAAGTACAAGATTTTTCGATAAATAATTTTGATAACTGGGGTGTTTTTACCTTTCAGTGTTTGTATTATGCTTTTGGTAATGCCCCCGAAAAAAGCCCAATTACAAGAAAATTACGATTGCGTGCCGATTCGTTTTTTAAGTCAAAAGCCAATGCACCTATACTCAACAAAGAAGCATATTTGATTCAGTTAGACACCGAACACAGCACGGTAGCCATAACTGCAAATGATTTGAAAGAAAAGATTTTAGAACCCAAAACCGAAAAAATGGCGTTGCCTATCGCCAAACCAAATGAGGTAATTGACCTGCATATTGAAAAACTAACGACAAATTTGATTGGCCTCAGTAACTCTGAAATGTTGACGATTCAACTAAATGCTTTTCAGAAAAACTTAGACAATGCCATAGCATCGGGTATGGCCGACATTACTTTTATTCATGGCATCGGCAATGGCGTGCTGAAAACAGAAATTCACCGAAAACTAAGCAAAAACCAGTATGTGCGGCACTTTGAAGATGCCCAAAAAGAGAAATTTGGATATGGGGCTACTAAGGTGAAGTTGAAGTAGTAGGCTTTGAAGACCAAACGAAATAACAAAAAAAAGCCGCAGGACGAACCAGCGGCGAGGCAAAAGCTGCCTAAGGAAAAATCCTTATTGTGATAAGCTTTCAAACACAAATATAACCCTTAAAATATATAAAACAAACATGAAACAGATTATTATTAGCATTGATGCTGGCACAAATTCGACAGGATATAGCGTTCAAGCAGAAAATAAATTGATAGACATAGGCGTAGATACCTTTCCGATTGGAACGAGTGTGGATAAAAGCGGCACAGAAACACCCAAAAATGTAGCCAGACGTAAACAACGTGGTGCAAGGCGATTGCGCTTTCGCTATCATTTGAGGCGTTCAAAAGTTGAAAAACTACTGAAAAAACTGGGGTTATGGCCAGATTATTCTGAAAAGAAAACGGCTTTTGAAATATACCAAAGCCGCTTTGAAGCACTTTCGCAGCAGATTGTGGCCGAAGACATTGGCCGAATATTTATGCTGTTTAACAAATACCGTGGTTTTAAGAGCAGCCGAAAAGTAGTAGAAGACCTTGAAATTGACGAAAAAGAAAAAGACAGTGAGGAGGGCAAGATAAAAACTGAAATTAACTTGTTCAAAGGACGTATGGCTGCCAATAATTGCACAACTATTGGCGAATATTTCTTTAAGATGTTCCAAAAAAGTCAGGAACTATATGACAGCGGCCAATGGCATAATGCCGATGAACCTTTTGACGAGCGTGGTTTTGATATAAATGGTAACATCGTTTTGAACAATTCACGAGGCATCAGGCGTGAGGGGAGGCATGTTGAGCGGGCGTTGTTGGAGTACGAATTTGACTTAATTTGGCAACAACAACAACAATATTACACCCAACTTACAGGTAATTTGGCCGAATATCAAGAAATATTGAACCGAAAAAACATAACGACAGATAGCCGCCGACAACTCAAAGAAGCATTTAAAGCCACAACTTACTGGCAACTCAAACACTATTGTATTTTTTATCAACGTCCGCTCAAATCGGCCAAACGGTTTGTGGGTAAATGTGGCTACGAACCCAAGAAACGTTGTGCGGCCATGAGTTCGTTTGTTTTTCAAGAATTTAGGATTCTCAAGCAACTCACAGATTTACGCC
>JAYVJH010000355.1:0-4766 GCA_043769455.1 Runella sp.
CAGGCATTGGATAGTCTGAATACGCCATCACATTGCGGTTGGTATTGATATGTAACGTCCGATAGGCTGACGACAAATTATTGTCATTTTTGTACCTCCAATTACCTCCTATCTGTGAGCCTTTTTCAAAACAATCAAAATCTATCCCATTTTCTTTGAGCGTTTTGGCTGCCGCAATACCCGAAGAGCCTGCGCCAATGATACACACTTGCTTTTTCATGTCGTTTTATAGATTGTTAAGAGTTTTGGCTACGAAGTTACGAATAATTATGGTTATTTTGAAGTTAGCTAATGACCTTGCCCTAAACAATAACAAACGTAATATGGCTAAATTGATATTGATTATATCTTCTTAATACATTTTTTTACACACAAACACAAAAAAATCGGCTGGCTCAAAACTTGAACCAGCCGACTTTAATATAACTATTGACTATTTTCTTAGTCCAAGATTTCAGTTACTTTACCAGCACCTACTGTACGGCCACCCTCACGGATAGCGAAGCGAAGACCAATTTCCATTGCAATTTTGCTCAACAATTCAACTTCGATTGTCAAGTTATCGCCTGGCATAACCATTTCGATTGACTCTGGCAATGTAATTGAACCTGTTACGTCTGTTGTACGGAAATAAAACTGTGGACGGTATTTGTTAAAGAATGGAGTGTGGCGGCCACCTTCCTCTTTTGACAAGATATAAACCTCGGCCTTGAACTTGGCGTGTGGTTTTACCGAACCTGGCTTACAAATAACCATACCACGGCGGATTTGCTCCTTATCTACACCACGTAGCAATAGACCTACGTTATCACCAGCTTCGCCACGATCCAAAATCTTACGGAACATTTCAACACCAGTAACAACTGACTTTAAGCCCTCGGCGCCCATACCAAGTATATCAACACCTTCACCAGAGTTTACTATGCCACGCTCAATACGGCCAGTGGCTACTGTACCACGACCTGTGATTGTGAATACGTCCTCAACTGGCATCAAGAATGGTTTTTCTGTTTCACGGGCAGGAGTTGGAATCCAGCTATCTACTGCGTCCATCAACTCGTTGATTTTATCTACCCACTTGCCTTCGCCGTTTAGGCCACCAAGTGCCGAACCTTGAATAACTGGTATATTGTCGCCGTCGAAGTCATAGAATGACAACAACTCACGGATTTCCATTTCTACTAATTCCAATAGTTCTGGATCGTCCACCATATCCACTTTGTTCATGAACACAACCAACTGAGGTACACCTACCTGGCGTGCCAACAAGATGTGCTCGCGTGTTTGTGGCATTGGGCCGTCTGTGGCTGCTACTACTATGATGGCACCGTCCATTTGGGCTGCACCTGTTACCATGTTTTTCACATAGTCAGCGTGGCCTGGACAGTCCACGTGTGCGTAGTGGCGGTTTTTTGTCTGGTATTCTACGTGTGCTGTGTTAATAGTAATACCACGCTCTTTTTCTTCAGGTGCGTTATCAATAGAAGAAAAATCGCGTTTTTGGGCAAGGCCTTGGCCTGCCAATACTGTCGTGATAGCGGCTGTTAATGTTGTTTTGCCGTGGTCAACGTGACCGATTGTACCTACGTTTACGTGAGGTTTTGACCGGTCGAATTGTTCTTTTGCCATTTGTTTACTAAGAAATTATTTGGTTTCGATATATATGATACAAGTTAAAAGACGCTGTAGAATAAAGACGCTATAGAGCTGTTATGGGGATTTGAAGTTGAACGCAACCCCGACCCAGACATCTTCCTTCACCAAGAAAGTACTCTAAATGTTATTTTTTATAGAGCTGTTATGGGGATTTGAACCCCAGACCTCTTCCTTACCAAGGAAGTGCTCTACCACTGAGCTATAACAGCTTTAAAATATGAGCGGAAGACGGGGCTCGAACCCGCCACCTGAAGCTTGGAAGGCTACCGCTCTACCAAATGAGCTACTTCCGCTTATTTATTTTACTGATAGACAAACTGGTGGGGAGTGAAGGATTCGAACCTCCGAAAGATTACTCTAACAGATTTACAGTCTGCTCCATTTGGCCGCTCTGGAAACTCCCCATTTATCTCAAAACAACCGACCCATAGAAACCAATTCGTATCTACCCTGTCTTCGATTTTGGAACGCAAATTTACGAGTATTGATTTGAATTTCAAATTTTTATTCAAATTTATTTTAAATATTCACTCAATTTATGTGTTAATGACCAATTTAACATCAACATTACCCCTTATTGCTTTTGAGTATGGACAACTTTGGTGCGCTTTATCAACAATTTCTTTTGCTTCTTCTATCGAAAGATGGGGCAACGATATATGAAGTTCTGCGCCAATACCAAAGCCACCCGCTTCGTCTGCCCCTATGTGTATGAGTGCTGTTACGGTGCCGTCTCTCATGTCTTTTCCTTTGCCATTGGCGGACAACGCTCCTGCAAAACAGGCAGAGTAGGTAGCTGCAAAAAGTTGTTCTGGGTTGGTGTAGCGACTATCGCTCGGGCCGCCCAACGCTGCTGGTTGGCGTACTTGTAGTTCGAGCGCCCCATCAGACGAGCGTACGCTCCCTGTTCTGGCTCCTATGTTTGTTACTTCGGCGGTGTAATGTATTTTGGTAAGCATAAGTAATAATGTAGAATTGTGAATGACTGAATGGATAAATAATTGATTTATAGCAACTTAGATAAATTTATAATCGTGTTTAAATTTGCTCAATTACTTAGCTAAAAATGGTTAGTGGTAAATTATAGTCTTTATCCAAATCTTCTTTTTAGTACATCTATCAACTGCGAAACGGCATCGCTGCTTGCGTCCCAGCCGTGCTGATTGGCATAAGTGTATGTTACCAGCTCTCGGGCTGAGTCATAGTTGCCAGCCTGCTCAAGTTCTAAAATCACCTTTTCATAAGCTATCATGCTTCCACTAAAAAGGTGCGAAATGAACATGAATTTTTGATGCAGTGGTATATTGTCAGAAATACTTGAAATAGGCATGTTTTGGAGTTGTTCGGCCAAATTTTCTTGTTCTGGTCTAAAACTATCATTGAGGGTATCTTCGACTGAGACCTCATTTCTTATCAATTCGTTTTGTGTTATTTCAGCTATTGTCTTTTTAGTTTCAAGACTGGGGGACGATGGAGTTATTAAATCAAAAAATGATACCTTGTCGTTGCCAACAGATGTAGGGTAGTTAGCACTATCCTGAAGATTTTTCTTTATTATTTTATCTATGTCTAAGGGTAGTTTTTCTGAAAAAGTAGTAATCCAATGGTTAATATCTTCGGGTTTTTGTTTGGCTTTGCCAACAGCTTCGTCAAGCCAAACAATGGCTTGATTGATATATATGTAGCTTTGTCCAGACATCTTGGCAGCGATATGCTGGGGAATATCGACATGAAATTTAGTGTATTTTTGTAGCTGGTTAATAACATCTGTCGTCAGCATAAAATCTGGCTGACTCCTAAAAATATCATTAAAATATTCTTGTGGCTCAATCAATAACGTTATCGTCTGCTTTGTAGCATCTATCAAAAGAGGTTCTAAATGCTCTCGCTTGACGGCTATTTGCTGCGACACTGTATTCATGAAGGTCTGCATCGCTGCTTTGACAGTATCAGACTCAAAGTTAAAATAATGACTACGAAAGCCCTGAGCATCGGCTTTCCACTTTTCAAAAATACTACCTACCACAAACATATTAACCTGTGGAATATCGGTTAGTTTTAGTATTTGGACTCCCGATATAGTTGTATTATTATTAAAAAAATCAGTACAAATTTTTGCAGCATACGACTGGCTATATTGCTGCAAGGCAGTGGTATTTATCTTGGACATATTTTTATTTTGGCTTTTGCGTACTTGTTAATGAGGGTAAATTAAGAATAAATTTTGTTGATAAGGGGGGCTATCCAGCCCAGTTCTCTCTGTCTAAACTTCGATACTGGATTGCCTCTGCCAAGTGTTCTATTTTAATGTCCGCGCTGTCGGACAGGTCGGCAATGGTACGAGATACTTTCAAAATTCGGTCATAAGCCCGTGCCGATAGGCCGAGCCGTTCCATGGCTGTTTTGAGTAATGCTCTACCCGCATCGGTTATCTGGCAAAGTTCTTTTACCATTGGGCTGGGCATCATGGCATTGCAATATACTCCCTTGTCATCGTTGAAACGTTGGGTTTGTATTTCTCGTGCCTTTATTACTCTTAATCTTATTTCATCGCTGCTTTCTGTTTTGCGGGTTGAGGCTATTTGATCAAATGAAACAGGGGTAACTTCTACGTGCAAGTCGATTCGGTCGAGTAGTGGGCCACTGATTTTATTCAAATACCGCTGAACAGCCCCTGGTGGACAGACACACTCCTTGTCGGGGTGGTTATAATAACCACAAGGGCAAGGGTTCATGCTGGCAATGAGCATAAAGTTGGACGGAAATTCTACAGCCCAGCGAGTCCGTGAAATAGTTACTTTTCGGTCTTCGAGTGGTTGGCGCATTACTTCAAGAGCAGACCGTTTGAACTCGGGCAACTCGTCTAAAAACAAAACGCCATTGTGCGCCAGTGATATTTCGCCTGGTTGTGGAAAAGCCCCGCCGCCCACTAATGCCGCATCGCTGATGGTGTGATGCGGTGAGCGGTAGGGCCGTCGAGAAACCAACGTGGCTTTGGTTCCCAATTTACCAGCCACTGAGTGAATTTTGGTTGTTTCGAGTGCTTCGTGGAGCGTGAGCGGTGGCAAAATAGACGGTAAACGCTTGGCTAACATTGTTTTGCCAGCACC
>JAYVJH010000356.1:0-7837 GCA_043769455.1 Runella sp.
GTCGTAAAAACATAACCCTGTACGCCCACAATGTCGCCAATGTCTAATAGTTTTTTGAAAACAGTATTATAAAGCGTTTTGTCTTCGTTTGGGCAGAGGTCGTCTCTTCTAAAATACAACTGAATCCGTCCTGTGCTGTCTTGTAGTTCGGCAAACGAAGCAGATCCCATAACTCTGAAACCCATCAATCGGCCAGCAATAGATATATCTTTGTAGTCGATTTTATTTCTTTCATAATTGGCATGAATGTCGGCTGCCGAGCAGTTTACCTCAAAGAGTTCGGGCGGATAAGGGTTAATCCCCATCTTCATTAGTTCTTCACGTTTTTGGCGGCGTAGTATTTCTTGTTCGCTTAACATTGGTCAGTTTTTGGTTATCAGTAATTTAATTGAAATACCGATTGGAATGGTTATTTTTGTTTTTATTTTATAATTTTAGTGCAAAATTACAAAAAAGCTATGACAATAACAGTAATCAAACACCCATTGACCGACGAAGAGCGTAGCCAGAATCGGTCGGCACTTATCAAACACCTCAAAGACCGTAAGCGGTTGGCACAAGAGGAAGTTAAAGCAGACGCACAAAATCCATTTTTATTGTCGAAATTAGAAGAATTGCGTATGAGAAAAACCTCCACTTTGTTGATACAATGAACGAGGCATACAACTTTATTTTTACTGGTGAAGACTCAGACAGCTATTTCGATGCTGGCTATTCAAAAAAAGCGTAGAAGCTCTAAAACTAACAAGAACTGAAAAGGCTAAAACAACCAGTACACGAGATTTTTTGACAGAATTGAAAAAAAAAGGGTAGCGTAAAATCAATGACTATTGAAAATTATTGAGAACGTTTTGAATTGAGATTTAATACATATACTCCAAAAAAATGACCCAAACCGAAGAGATAAGATTACACAATCTGTTTATTAAATTTAAAAATGAACACAAAACGCTTACCGAAATTGAGGCGTTGCTGGGTAATATTGACAGAAAATTGATTGAAAATTGGGATATTGCTTTGGAATTAGAGAAAAATAAAGTCGAATTACACAAACTCGCAAATGTCATTGGGGTAAACAGTGACAGTAAGTATCGTTACAACCATTCTGTAAATTTGCCAATGAGCGACTTGGAAATGGTTAAATTTGAATTAAAGCAACTTATTTCACAAAATATTGATACAGAATGGGCGATGGCAGCAAAGAAATACTTACCCATTTTTAAAAACTACTTTACTGACTTTTCAATTGACGTTGATATCGATAATAAAAAGTGCGCAGCGAAATTTAATCTCAATACCAATGACAGTGCTATTATTAAAAAAGCAGAGGAAGCAGTAAATTTTTATAGTACCTATTATGGTGGAAAAACATTGTTTGAGGAAGCTTTTCTTTTAAAAGAGACTACCCCCGATACTTTTGGTATAGCAACTGATATTTCGCCCTATTCCCTCAAAACACTCAAAGTAAAAAAATTTGAAGGAATAATAGAAACTGGCTTTGAGGGAGTTCCGATTGATACAAAGTGGCTATTTTTTATTGGCGAAAATAGCTACGGAAAAACAACCCTTTTAAAGTCAATCGCCATCGGTTTTATTGGCAAAGATGACGAAGATGTAGAGTTATTTAAGCCATATATCGACAATGGAATAGGAATAGAATATTTCTGCCACAATCGTAGTAAAATTCATAATATCGGTAATAGTTTCAAACCTTTTAACCACCTCGCCTGCTACGGCCCATCACGCCTACAAATTCAAACAGACCAAACACAAAACGACGTAGCCAAGAAAAGTACTACAACATATAGCTTATTCAACTCTGACGGTATTCTACTCAATATCGAATACGAATTGTTGATTTGGTATTTAGAAAAAAGCCCTAAATTTGATGTAGTCAAAAATGCAATTCTTAAACTAATACCATACTTAGCCGACATTCAGATAGACCAGCCCAATCGTAAGATTTTATATATCGAAAAAGAGCCTATCGAAGACATTGCAAGTTATAAACCTGTCAATTTTGAACAACTGGCCTCGGGCTTTCGTAGCATCATAGCCATGGTTGGCGACATGATGATTCGGTTGTTTAAGTCCCAGCCCAATGTCGTTGAACCGTCAGAGTTAGCTGGTATTGTGATAATAGACGAATTGGATTTGCACTGGCACCCCAAAATGCAGCGTGAGATTCCTAAATTACTGTCGGCTATTTTTCCAAAAGTGCAGTTTATAGCCTCTACCCATAGTTTAGTGCCGTTGTTGGGCGCACCCGAAAACTCTGTTTTGCTGAAAGTAAATCGAACTATGGAGGAGGGCATCACGGTCGAAAGAGTAGATATTGATTTTCAAGCATTGTCATCGGACACGATGCTACGTGATATTTTTGATTTAGAAAAATACATGAGCGACCAAAAAATAGTAGCTTGGGAGAGGTATATTGAACTGAAAGGTATGATATATTTTGAAAACGATGAGGCAAAAAAACTATCATTGATTGACGAGCGAGAGCGTTTGGGAGATAAATATAATTTTGGAGTATGAGAAGACAAGTAAAACTAAAACCAGAAGTGTCGCCGATTGATATAAACGACTGGAAACACCCTAAACACATTACCGAAATCCAAACACAGTTGTTGACAGAACAAAATAACATCTGTGCTTATACAGAAACACATTTAGGGCGGACTGACAAGAAAGAAATTGAGCATTTTGACCCCACTCTGAAAAATACAGATGCCGACGGCTACGAAAATTGGTTTTTGGTAAAAGCACAGTGGAATAACGAAAAAGGGAGTATTCCAAGATGGAAAAAACACCAGCCATTGATTCACCCAACAGCCGAGGATTTTGAAGATAGAATTATTTATCTCGACGGTGAGTATATTTGTAAACCTAACGACAAAGAAGCCAAACAATTGATTGAGTATCTAAAATTAGACGATGAAAAGCTAACTACAGAGCGTAAAAACTATATCGAAAGGCGAAAAGAAGCAATCAAATACAGGAATACAACGGCGCAAAATTATTTTGAACAACTACTTTTGAAAGAACCTAATCGAGTTTATTTCATCAGAGCCATCGAAGCTGAATTTAGTATAAAATTAAATTTAAAAACCCCATGAAAAAACCCCTCAAACTCTCACTATTTCTCAGCCTTTGGGCGAGTGCGGTCGTGGCCCAACAAACTATTTCATTGACTGACCTATCGGCTTTCAAAAACCCTACTCCCAACTGGTCGGTGGCTGGCGTTGCTTCGGCAGACTTAAATCAAGTCAATAGTCTGACTACTCAAACTGGGAGCGGTGTGTTGGTTTGTAAACATGAAATTGGTAAATATGGCACAGAACTGGACTTACTGACCAAAATGGAACACGGCGACTTAGACCTTGACCTTGACTTTATGATGGCCAAAGGCTCAAACTCGGGTATCTACCTACAAAGCCGTTACGAAGTACAACTTTATGACAGTTGGGGTAAAAAAACACCTAAATACAACGACTGTGGAGGCATTTATGAACGCTGGAACGACTCCATGCCCAACGGTCAAAAAGGTTATGAAGGTATTGCGCCTCGGCTCAATGTAGCGAAAGCACCAGGACTGTGGCAAAACATCAAAATTTCGTTTCAGGCACCACGATTTGATGCCAGCGGCAAGAAAATAGCTAATGCCCGATTTTTGTATGTAGTTTTAAACGGTGTTTTGATTCACGAAAACGTAGAGGTTACGGGCGTAACACGTGGCGCACTATCAGACGAGTCGGCTGCTGCGCCCTTACGCATACAAGGCGACCACGGCAATGTAGCTTTCAAGAATATCAAATATAAAAGCTATAACCAAAAAAAAATGTCGTTTAGTGAGCTAAAATTTGGTGTCTATAAAGGTAAGTTTAGAACAGTGGCAGACATCGAAAAAATCAAACCAGAGACCGAAGGCAATACTGAATTTTTGAACTGGTCGGTGAGCAACGAAGAAAATAATTTTGGCGTAAAATACATTGGTAAAATCAACGTACCCGAAACAGGCCGCTATACTTTTACGACCACACACGGTGGCAATACCCAAATAAAAATCAACGGTGCGGAAGCCTTCAAAGATGGCTGGGCGGCATCAAACCCCGTAGGTCGCCAAGCGATAGTAGATTTGGCCGCTGGCGAAGCTGCCGTAGAGTTATATTACTGGAAAACAGACGGTTGGCTACAGCCATCGTTGGGTTTGTATGCCGAATCTGAAACAATACGCAAGCACCCAATGCACTTGGCGAGTTCTTCGATGGTGGCCAATCCTGTACCACAAATTATGGTCAATGCCAATGAGCCAACCGTTTTGCGGTCGTTTATGGACATTCAAGAAGACAACAAACCGAAGCGGGTCGTTCATGCCGTTTCGGTGGGCAGTAAAGAAAATATCCATTTTACTTATGACATAGACAATGGCTCGGTTTTTCAGGTGTGGCGTGGTGGCTTTTTGAACACCGCTCCCATGTGGAACGACCGTGGAGATGGCACGTCCAAGCCGCTGGGGAGTATATTAACATTGAGCAACACGACACCGGTTTTGCAACTCGCCACAGCCGAAACCGCCTGGGGAAATACCGACACCAGCTACCGCCCACGTGGCTATGAATTGGACGACGACGGCCAACCCACTTTTAAATTTGACCTCTATGGCACAACCTTAACCGACAAAACAACGGCAAGTGCCGATGGTAAATATTTGACAAGAATAATAGAGTCAAAGTCTTTATTGTCAAATACTTATGCTCGGTTGGCAGTTGATAAAACTATCTCAAAAAATACCGATGGTACATTTACTGTCGGTGATGGTGTCTATTATATCAAACTCAACGAAGGCTCGGCCAATATCAGAACGTCCAACGGAAACCAAGAGCTAATTGCACAATTGGGCAGTAAGTTGAGTTATTCGATTATTTGGTAAAAAGATAAAAAATGCAACTGACAAAACTAACGATAGAAAATTTTAGAGGAATTTCAAAATTAGAAATTGACGACCTAAAACGAATCAATTTGTTTTCGGGCGAGAATAATATGGGGAAAACCACGGTTTTAGAGGCTCTTTTTCAGTTGATGGCTGTAATGCCCTCTAACTTAAATGTGTTAAATAAATTTCGTAATCATTGGAAAGAGCAGCCCTTCTTACCAGAATACTTTTTTTATAATTTGAATCTCACAGAAATAAAAGTAGCTGGTTTTTTTAACGAAAAGTATAATCGTACATTGTCATTAACACCCAAATATGGCAATGACTTAATGGCTTTAAATTCAATCTCTGTAAATTGGGAGAATATAATGACGGGTATTGATGCTAAACTCGTTGAAAGAGAGAAAGGGAATCGTTATGAATCAGTATGTTCGTCTATTTTTGATAAGGACATCGGTATAAAAGATATGCCTATTGAGGGTAAAAAATTTCAGCTAAAAGCCAAATTCCATTGCAATTTTCCAAGTTTCAAAATTTTTGAACACGGTAATTTAGTTCAAACACTTGCAGCTTTGATAAACAGCCGAAACGAAGGTATTATTGTTAAATTTTTGAAGCCTATTGATGAAAGAATACAAGGAATAAAACTAAATGGGGCAGATATAATGATAGATATTGCAGGCTTGCCTAAGCTATTGCCAATACAACTTGCGGGCGATGGGCTAAGGCGTATTTTGAGTATATTGCTTTCAATTTATGGTGTTGGCAAGGGTGGTTTGGTGATGATTGACGAGATTGAAAACGGGCTGCATTATAGCACCATGCCCAAACTCTGGAAAGCTATTTTATATGCGGCCAACGAAATGGACGTACAAGTTTTTTTGACAACCCACAACGAAGAACTACTACGCTCGCTTGCCGATGTAGCCGAGTTGCCAGAATATACGCATCTACAAAATGACCTTCGCTATTATAACCTCAAACGATACAATACAGGCGAAGCCAATGAAGAGATGACGGCATATAAATATGATTTTGAAAAATTTGATTATCTTACTGACCAAAGAACGGAAATCAGATGAACAGGATTTATATTGAAACAGATTCATCTACTGGCAACAATACAAACGAGTATCGTTTTTTTGAAACCATACTCAAAAAATGGAACATAAACGCCGAAATAATTGGTGTTGGCGGCTGGAATAAATTGGCACTTTTTGATAATCAATTTATAGATACAATAAAATCTGGTGGTCAAAATTTAGTACTATTTGATGCTGATGGTGGTTGGAACGATGGCGGGTTTGAAAAACGAAAAAAGGAACTGTTGGTAGAAAAAGAAAGACTAAAAATAGAATTTGAGCTATTTTTGTTGCCTAATAATCAATCAGATGGTGATTTAGAAACCTTACTCGAAAATAGTATTAACTCTAAACACCGACCTTTGATTGACTGCTTTCTCAACTACGAAAACTGTATTGAAAAATACAATTCAGAAGACAAAACGCTATATGAAGTGCCACTCCGTAAGGCTCGGATTTATTTATACATCAATGCTTTTCCCAAATCAAAAACTCAGAGCGAACGATTCAAAAATAAAGGGGATTGGTTTTTTGAGAATACAGAATACTGGCATTTGAGTTCCGATTATTTAAGACCATTAGAAATATTTTTGTCGAAACTAAAACCCGAAAACAAGAAATGAAAACCCTAATAAAAACCTTACTAATTGGCCTTTTGCCAATCTTTACTTTTGCTCAAAGCGAAGGCGACTACTACAAAATCATTACACTGCCTGTACCCGAAACTACGCTTCTTGAAGTGGGCGGTATGGCCAATATGCCCAATGGCGATGTGGCGTTGGCAACTCGTAGAGGTGATATTTGGCTCATCAGTAATGCCTACATGACGGCAGGAAGCCAGCCGTTTTATAAAAAATTTGCATCAGGTCTGCATGAAATATTAGGACTGGCCTATAAAAACGGCTCGCTCTACTGCGCCCAGCGTGGCGAACTAACTAAACTGACTGATAAAAACGGTGATGGCCGTGCCGATAGCTACGAAACAGTGGCTAACTTGCCGATTTCGGGCCACTACCACGAATATACCTTTGGCCCCAAAGTGATGCCCGATGGCTCGATGATAGTAACGGGTAACGTGGCCTTTGGCGATGAAGAATGGTGGCGTGGCGAAAGCCGACGACCGGGCCGAGGCTGGACAATGCGAATAACAGAAGACGGTAAAGTTGAGCCGTTTGCTACTGGTATGCGCTCGCCTTGCGGTATAGGTATGATTGACGGTGAGTTTTGGTATGGCGACAATCAGGGCGACTGGATGGGGTCTGGATTTATTTCACAAATCAATAAAGGCGATTTTGCTGGCCACCCAGCAGGCTTGGCCTGGACAAACGCCGCTGACTCACCCCTAAAACTAACGACAGAGCAGCTCTACGCCAAAGTCAATCCACGTAAAGACAAAAACGAAATAGGGCGGTATATTAAGCCCGAAAACATTGCCGAAGAGCGGGGTGTGTATTTGTTTGAACTCAAAAAAGACATTCCCGAACTCAAAACTCCAGCCGTTTGGTTGCCACATGGTATTATTGGTATTTCAACTTCTGAGATTATCAAGGACGAAACCAACGGTGCTTTTGGGCCATTTGCAGGGCAGATTTTTGTGAGCGACCAAGGCAAAAGTAATATTGCACGGGTGTTTACAGAAAAAGTAAACGGCGAATACCAAGGCGGAGTCGTTATGTTTAGAGAGGGTTTTCAGTCGGGAGTACTGCGAATGGTATTTGGTAACGATGGCTCAATGTTTGTCGGTGAAACCAATCGAGGGTGGGGGTCGGCAGGAACAACTACGTCGGGTATTGAGCGATTGGTTTGGTCAGGAAAAATG
>JAYVJH010000357.1:0-2752 GCA_043769455.1 Runella sp.
ACGACATCAGGCTCACAATCGGCTAATTGATGTACTTTTTTTTGAGTAACTGAGCGGCGAGCGGGGTCGAGATAAAGCCAGTCGATTGGGTCTGTAAAATCGTTCAAAAACTGCATCGCTTCACCACAAACGCAGTCAATATTAGTAGCACCCAGTTGTTGAAAATTATAGCAAGCGAGCTGTACTAATTCTGGCTTTTGTTCAATATAAATTACTTTTTCAAATCGTTTGGCCATATAAAAAGCATCAACGCCCATACCGCCCGTGGCATCAACCAGTAACCGACCCGAAACCAACGAGGCTTTGTGTTGGGCAGTAATTTCAGACGAACTCTGCTCGACCGACAACGAAACAGGGAACAAAACGGCTGGGTTGTGGCACCAAGTAGGTAGTTTGTTTTTGACTTTTTGGCGAGTTATAATCTGCTCGGCCAGCCAGCGTTGGGCAGGTGGTAGTTTGAGGAGCAGTTTGGTAGCATCATCGTTGAGATGGGCCTGAACAAAAGCCTGGTCAGCAAGGCTGAATGTGAGAGGAGTGGACAAATTGATTGATTTTTTAGCCAAATATAAAACCAAAACTCAAAAAATAGATGCGAGATGTGAGATGTAAGATGCGAATATTTTTTAATTATTTGATAATAAGATACTTGTACACTAAAACAACTATCTTGTATTCTAATTACGGCGATAACCCGCTTAATTTTATTTAAGTTTAAGTCAGCCAAAGAAACTGATTAAACTCAAGGTTACTTTCATTTTTTTCATTATCTTCATTTTTTCATTCTCTTAATTTGTTTCAATATTTAATGGCCTTATTATTGTGGTCTGAAACGAAATTTTATGAAAAAACTATTAGACACATTTTGGGCGGCTTTCAGAGGCGACGAGCATGACTTTACTAAGGGCAGCATTAACCTTGCTATTTTTATGTTGGCCGTACCTGCCGTTTTGGAAATGAGTTTAGAAGCCCTTTTTGCCATTACTGACGTAGCTTTTGTGTCAAGAGTTGGTACAGAAGCTGTGGCCACAGTCGGTCTGACAGAATCGGTACTGACGATTGTTTACTCTATTGCCTGGGGTTTTAGTACGGCAGCCTCGGCTATTGTGTCTCGCCGCATTGGTGAGCAAAATCCCGAAGCCGCCAGCCACGCCGCAGGACAGGTTATTTTGATTTCATTGGCCTTGGCGGCTATTATTGGTATTTCAGGGTTTATTTTTGCCGAAGACATCTTACGCATCATGGGTGCCGACGACTCGCTCATAGCGCATGGCCTCAACTATACCCGCATTATGTTTGCCAGTAGTCCAGCCATTATTTTGCTCTACACCCTGAGCGGTGTGTTGCGTGGGGCGGGCAATGCTTCGTATGCCATGCGGTCGTTGGGTATAGCCAATGGTACAAATATTTTGCTCGACCCATTTTTTATATTTGGTCTGCTCGCTTTTCCTGTCTTGGGTGTAGTGGGTGCTGCCGTGGCTACTTCGACAGGCCGCACGTTGGGGGTTTTGTATCAATTACGCAAAATGACCGACGGCGATATGGCCATCAAAGTAGAAAATCGCCACCTATTACCCGACTGGACGCTCATCAAACAATTTGTAGAACTCGCCTCTGGCGCAACCGTCCAGTTTATTATTCAGTCGGCAAGTTGGATATTTTTGACCCGTATTCTGTCGAGTTTTGGTAGTGAAGTAGTGGCTGGCTATACGATTGCTATCCGAATTATTATTTTTACAATATTGCCAGCTTGGGGTTTGGCCAATGCTGCAGCCGCTTTGGTTGGTCAAAATTTGGGAGCCAAACAACCCGAACGAGCCGCTACGTCGGCATGGCGAGCTGCTTTTTTGAACATGGTTTTTTTGCTGGTGGTTAGTATTGTGTTTGCCATTTTTGCACCTCAAATTATTTCTTCTCTGACCGACCAACCTCGGGTCATTGAAGAAGGCGTACTGTGTCTGCGAATTATCTGTGCGGGTTACTTGTTTTTTGCCTATGGCATGGTGTTGGGGCAAGCCTTCAACGGTGCTGGCGACACGCTTACGCCGACCATTATCAACCTCGTTGCTTTTTGGGCTATCGAAATTCCGCTGGCTTACTACCTCGCCAAAACCCTCAATGGGGGGCCGCAGGGTGTATATTGGTCGGTAGCCATAAGCGAGTCGTTGCTGGCTCTGATGGCGGTTGTGGTGTTTAGACGTGGCAAATGGAAACTGAAAGTAGTGTAAGACAATAAATAAAATAGTTAATTCGTTGATTATTTGAAATTTACATTCCATCAAACCCTTAACGATATGAAAACATTATGTACAGCCTTGCTTTTGTTGTTGGTTAGTTTTGCCAATGCCCAAACCGATACGCTCACAGACCAATCATTTAACCGATCCTATGATAAATCCTGTGCTTTTGTATCGCTCGGAACGTGGCGCAGTGGTACAGGTAACCAACCTATCGGAATGCACTGGCGGCGAGTAGCCTCAGAGTTTGACATTTCGCCCGAAGCAAAAACTACCTACCTCATGGCTCGAAAACAAGGCCAAACTGGCTTAGGATTAGCTCTGGGAGGACTTAGTGCTTATTTATCTGGTACTATTTTTCTAATATCGGGTTTACAAAATACGCTCTTTACTCCTAACAACTTCGATACACACCTTGGTATCGGTTTAGGTATGTACGTGGGTGCGGTGGCATTGTCATCAACTTCAATTTCATATACCAAAAACGCCAACAACAACTTTGAAAAAGCCCTTTGGCT
>JAYVJH010000358.1:0-5978 GCA_043769455.1 Runella sp.
TATTTCAATAAAACAGGTGGTAGCTTGGGTACGTCTGGTATGTTAGATTTTTTGTTCGACCGAAAATGTGTCTTCAAGATAGCCAACACAGGCCAAGACCTCGAAGAGCTGGAGTTTGAGTTGATAGACTTTGGTGCAGAGGAGATTTTTGTGGACGACGAAACCAACGAAATCGTGATTTATGGCGAATTTGCAGCTTTTGGTAGTTTACAAAAAGTATTAGAAGATAAAAGTTTTGAGTTGAAAGGTGCAGAGTTTACCAGAATACCAACCGAACTAAAAGAACTGACACCTGAGCAAACGGCCGATGTTGAAAAACTATTGGAAAAACTTGACGAAGACGATGACGTACAGAATGTTTATACGACTATGAAGTAGCCTATTTTTCCAACTGACCATCGGCTATCCACCTATTGATGAGTAACATTTCAGATTCGGTTAGTTTTTTTCCATTTTTGGGCATAAACAATGCGTCGGTTGGTTGTTTGATTATGCGACCTATGATACCCGTAATGAGCGTACTGACAGTTTTGTAGTCGTCATATTTATTGACTCGGTCGCCACCAGCCAAATGACAGGGCGCACATCGGTCAGCAAAAAGTGGCTTAATGTGCTTATCGAACGTAATAACCTTGTCGGGAGCGGCGACCTCCAAATTAGGAGCGGGGTTGTTTTTTGAGCAGGCCGTTGCAACCATTATCAAAGCAAGTACATTAAGTACATTAAAAAGTTTATAGGCTTTCATAGCACCTTAACCAAAAATACCATCGGTTAGTTCAAGAATTACCACCTAACCGAGACAATTATTTTTTGACCTATTTTTGAAATAAAACACATCAAAAAATCGTTTTTAAACAGCAACAGCCAATCAGTATGATCCCAAACGAAACCTCTCTTAGTCCGTTCCAACGGCTCGTCAATCTACTATCCAACGAGCGCAAAGATATTGGTTATATTTATTTTTATGCCATAGCCGTTGGTCTCATCAGTCTTATTTTACCACTTGGAGTACAAGCAATTTTCAATTTAGTCAAAACAGGTTCGGTATTTAGTTCGGTTTATTTGCTGATGAGCTTGGTTATCATCGGTTTGTTGGCCAGCGGTGTGATGCAAATTGTACAGGTGTCTATTGTCGAAGTTTTACAAAAACGAATTTTTGCCAAAGCCGCCTTTGAGTTTAGCTACCGCCTGCCCCGTGTCAAAACCGAAGCACTACTCAACAGCCACCCGCCCGAGTTGATGAACCGCTTTTTTGATGTATTGACTATTCAGAAAGCCCTCCCCAAATTTTTGATTGATATTACCGCTGCTGCGCTCCAAATTTTGTTTGGGCTGCTATTGTTGTCATTTTATCACCCATTTTTTATAGCTTTTGGCCTAATCGTCGTTTTTGGTCTAATTGTTATGGTGCGATTACGAGGTAAAAAAGGCTTAGAAACCAGTATTCAAGAGTCAAAATATAAATATAAAGTAGTACAATGGCTCGAAGATATTGCTGGTAGTGTCCAGGCTTTTAAGTTGGCTGGAAATACGCCGCTACCAATTCAAAAAATGGACGAACTGGTAGGTAGTTACCTTAGCTATCGATCCAAACATTTTAAGATATTAAAAGAGTTTTATGTCTATGCCCTTGTTTTTAAAACTATAATCATTGGCGGTCTTCTTATTTTGGGTACTTATTTGTTGGTCAATTTACAGATTTCGTTGGGTCAGTTTGTTGCTTCCGAAATCATTATTGTGTTGCTGACGGGTGCAGTCGAAAAACTAATTTTGAGTATTGATATTATTTTTGACCTACTAACGGCTGTTGATAAAATTGGCCACGTAACCGACCTACCCAGCGAGCGAGACAATGGCCATAGTCTTCCAACCGATGTTTTGAAACAAGGGTTGGCCGTCAAAGTAGCAAACCCTGCTACCAATATCCCGATGCAACCCAGACAACACTAACTAATATTGCTTTTGATGTCAGTGCTGGTGAACGAGTTTGCATTACAGGTCAAAATGGCTCGGGCAAAAACACATTAGCCAAACTACTGGCAGGTATTCTGACAACTTACGAGGGAGAGATATACTACAATGATTTTTCGATGCGAGACCTAAATATCAACGTTTTAAGGAACTACATAGCCATGAATGTACCCAATCGTGAGATTTTTGACGGCAGTATTCTCGAAAACTTAACAATGGGTAGAGAAGAAATACCAATCGGCGAAGTACAGTCGGTATTGAAACAACTGGAACTGAGCAGCGAAATAGCCGCCTTAACCAACGGACTCGATACACAAATGGTGTCTGCGGGCAAACAATTTTCTGTTAGCTTTACCACCAAAGTAGCATTGGCAAGGCTCATTATTGCCAAACCCAAATTATTGATATTCAGCGATTCGCTTTCAAATTTAGGACAAAAAGACCGACTAAAAGTAGTTAAGTTACTAACAGACCCATTTCAGCCTTGGACACTTATAGTACTCTCAAACGACCCCAGCATGATGGCCGCCTGCTCGCAAGTACTGATAATGGAAGACGGACAACTCAAAAAACAATAACTATGCTCAATATATCCAAAAATAGAGTAAACGACCAGATAATGCTGTCGCCTAATATTAAGTCGCTAATTCATTTACAGTCTCCTACCCTTAAAAGTAGTGTAATATGGTCGTTGCGTGGGTTGTTGTTGTTACTCATTGTCGTCATGTTTTTGCCTTGGCAACAAAATATTACAGGCAAAGGCTATGTAACGGCGCTCAACCCCAGTAGCCGGCCACAAAACATTCAGAATGCAGTAGCTGGACAAATCAGAGAATGGCGAGTAGGCGAAGGTGACTTTGTCAAAAAGGGCGATACTTTGTTTGTTATTTCGGAAGTAAAAGACGACTATTTTGACCCACAAATTTTGGCTCGAACTACCGAGCAAATCACTGCCAAACAAAATGGCATAGTAGCCTACCAAGCCAAAATAGCAGCTTTGGGCGGCCAGATTGTTGCATTACGACAAGGGCTTGATTTTAGTTTACAAAAAACAAGAAATAAACTACAACAAGCCCAAATGAAAGTACGAGCCGACTCTGCCGATGTGTTGGCCGCCCGAAAAAATAATCAAATAACGATAGATAGACTGCGCCGTGGCGAAGAAATGTACGGCGAAGGGTTAATTTCGCTCACAGATTTAGAAAGTCGCCGATTGAAAGCCCAAGAAGACAACCAAAAACAGATTTCGACAGAGCAAAAGTTATTGATTTCAAAAAACGAACGAATCAATGCCAAAATTGAACTAAGTTCAGTAATGGTAGAATACCAAAAAGACATCGCCAAGGCAGAGTCTGACCGCTCGTCTGGACAGTCGAGTTTGGCTGATGGGCAAGGCGAATTGTCCAAACTTCAAAACAAATTTGAAAACGTACGACTACGACGTAACCAATATGTGATATGCGCCCCACAAGACGGCTACATCGTCAAGACCCTAAAAGCGGGTATCGGCGAGACCATAAAAGAAGGCGAATCGGTCATTACGCTCCAGCCCAACAATCCAAAACTTGCCATAGAGCTATATATTGATGCAGTAGATTTGCCTTTGGTAGCCAAAAATCGGCCTGTACGAATGGAATTTGACGGCTGGCCCGCATTACAGTTTTCGGGTTGGCCTGGGGTTTCTGTTGGTACTTTTGGAGGGCAAGTAGCTGTTATCGACCGTATTACGAGCAAAAATGGCCAATACCGTATTTTGATTAAACAAGACGAAAAAGAACAAATATGGCCTGAACAAATTAGGATTGGCTCGGCCGTTCAGGGAATTATTATGCTCGAAGACGTACCCGTATGGTGGGAAATATGGCGACAACTCAACGCCTTTCCACCCAATTATATTAGTGACAAAACCGAGGAAAAGAAAGAGAAATGAAAATAAAATTCAAGGTCATTGTTGTATTACTTTTTATTTCGGCCAATACCTTCGCCCAAGACAGTACTTTTAGCTATCGAGATTTACACGACCTGATTCTCAAAAATCACCCAGTGGCTCGGCAGTCAGGCTTGCTTTCAAAAGAAGCACAAGCCGAATTGCTGATAGCACGGGGTGGTTTCGACCCTAAGCTCGAAGTAGGTTTTGACAGAAAGGTATTTGATGGTAAAGAATATTTTAATTTTTGGAATAACCAGCTAAAAGTCCCTTTGTATTTGGCGGGTATTGATCTCAAAGCAGGTTTTGAGCGTAACGTTGGGTTAGTTTTGGGAACCGATATCAAAACCGAGTTAGACGGCCTTTCTTATCTGGGGTTTAGTGTGCCGTTGGGGCAAGGGTTATTGATAGATGCCCGTAGAGCTGCATTAAAAAATGCACAAATATTTCAAAAATCAAACGACAATGAGCGAGTTAAGATTTTGAACAAACTCATATTGTCGGCTGCCAAAGACTATTGGACTTGGTACGCAGCTTACAGAAACCAAACGCTGGCCACAGATTTTTATAACTTAGCCAACGCTCGCTACAAATTGGTACAAAAAAGAGCCAAGTTTGGCGACTTACCAGCTATCGACACCGCCGACGCACAGGTTACGCTCTTAGACCGCCGTGTGATGTTGGAACAAGCCGCCGTCGAAGCCCAAAATGCCCGCCTTGTACTTTCAAATTACCTATGGAACGACCGAGACCAGCCACTTGAACTACCCACTAACAGCCAGCCAGCACTCAGCCCACAAATCCGTATAGACGAAGCCACACTCGAAGAATTGATGGTAAAAGCACGGCAAAATCACCCAGATTTATTGAAATTAGAATTTAAAAACCAACAACTACGCATCGACGAACGGCTCGGCAAAGAAGCCCTCAAACCTCGGCTCGACGTTGGGGCAACGTCCTTGAACTATGTACACCGCTGGATAACCAGAGCCGACAACAACGCTGGAGCTTTTAGAGGTGATTATAAACTAAATATAGATTTGATTTTTCCGATTTTTTTGAGAAAAGAACGAGGAAAGCTACAGCAAATACGAATCAAACAACAGACACTTTTGCTTGAACAGCAACAACTAAGACGAGAAATAAACAACGACATAGCCAACGCCTACAACGAAGTACGGGCTTTTGAACGCCAGATAATTGACCAAGAAAACGCAATCAGAAATCAAAAGTTAGTACTAAAAGCCGAAGAAAAGCGATTTGCGGTTGGCGAAAGTCAGCTATTTTTGGTCAATCAGCGAGAGTCTAAACTAAATGAACTACAAACCAAACTCGAAAACTTAAAGGCCAAATACGAGAAAGCAAAAGCAATATTGCTCTTTGCGGCAGGGCAGTTGGAGTGGTGATTATTAGATATAAGCCAGCATTTGCGTAGCATTACTTAAACCCCGTTGAATGGTATCAACTGATTTTGTACCGTGATAGTATCCCGCCAAATGCAATTCGTCATAAACGTTGGCCAAAAGTCTGAGTAGTTTTTTGTCATACTTCCGAATACGATTTGTGTAGTCTTCGATACTTTTGGGTTTTACAAACTTATTGCCCTCTTTTTGTTTCAAATATTCGTCCAAAATTAGTAATGCACCAGAGTAAGCAGTTCCAGCCGCCATTTTGACATATTTTACATCGGCATAAAGTCCGTCTTTTTTACCAGCTTTTTCACGTAATATTTCTTTGGCATTGTCCAAATACCGCTGCGCTTCTTCTGAAATGGTACGCATATTTTCATTTTGAGTATCCATATTTACCGTTTTTGATTTAGTTATATTTATTGAATTTATGCTACTATTTCTAAATCTGATCAACATTATGAAAAAGTCCACTTCTTTGCCATGCTTGTTTACGAATTTCGTTTGCAGTAAGCCGCTCTTTATTTTCACTCCATGAACCGCTTAATTTTCGTACACTTTCGGTAGTACCCGTCCCCTTAATAACTTTGGAACTATTTTTAGTTTCAACCATTGGCGATTCTGTAAATAATGGCTCTTTGAGCAGTGCTTTTAATTTTTTGGCATCACTT